>NZ_BAAGIE010000032.1:0-43360 GCF_054658275.1 Sessilibacter sp. MAH3
CCTAATGAATTATTTATGGGACAGCGAGTTGATTTACTCGCTGCGTTATGAAATTGCAGTTATTACTTGAAACCGCGGTATTTTTGTTTGTTCTTTCGGGAGTTACCAGTTTAGTTAGTGGTATTGTTGGGTATATTAAACTTAGAAAGAACGGCAACTGAACAATATGTAATCAAAATTATGAATAAATTGGCAATCGCATTGTCATTTTTGTCCATTGATTACATCAGAGAGACAATAATTAGGGGCTCCTATACCTAAACTATGTAACAGCAATTGACCATAAAAAGAGAGATCATTGCGTCGATATTTTTACGGTGATTTTTCTACAATCTGGTTAAGTGTTTGGTCTGTGCGTAAAAATGAGAGAATATCACCTTTAAAATTCTCGTTTAAATAAGAAGTATTTCCTGGTTTTGAAAACGATGATGCGTAACCTAATTTAAGTAAATTTTTGGCTAGTTTGTTTTTTCTACCTCTGCCAGGATCTACAATTATTACCTCGCACTTCGGTTTTGAATGTTCTTGAATGAACCCTGTAAGCAATTCTACATGCCCATCTTCATACAGTAGATCGCTACCTATTATTAGATCAAAGCGCCCTAACTTATCGTTGTTGTCTGCCCAGCCAGTTCTTTCAAAAGGAATAGCGTTGTCACCATTAAGTTCGGTATTTCTGTTTAAAAATCTCTCGACTTCTGGGTGAAAATCAGTAGCGGTAATATCTGCCTTCCGCTTATTGAGTAATAAACTGCTTAAGGCGGTTCCACACCCAATTTCAAGTACTCGTTTAGAACCAACGTCATAGCTATTCATATGGTGGGCAAGAACCAAGCTCGATGGCCAGATAATTCCAAAAATGGGCCACATGGCTGAATAAATGCCAAGCTTTTCGGCAATACCTTCTGGGTCGTAAAACTCCTGCTTGTTACGAAGCGTGCAGAGATGAATATCGATGTTTCCAAACTCAATGGTTTGGTAGCATACGCGTAAATTTGTCATTTGACCGTCTCAAAGAAGTGAGCGCTCAGCCAGTTATCAAAGATAAATGACAAAACGAAGAGTTCGCAAGGCTACAGTGATTGGCTAAGAATGCAATGTCTTTAATAAGAACAAATCATGGATTTGTTAAGCTCTTCGCCATTGTGGTGTTAACATATTAGAGAAACCTTAAATTCCTTTAAAGGAGTCGATCCATCTGGTTCGAGGCTGATGCACGCCAACATTCAAATTGTATGATTACAATCAAAGTGCCCGATTGCGATAATTATTTTAATCAACGTGGTTTTGTTATATCGCGATTCTCAAGAGATAATTCAAAAAAGAGGAGTTTCAATATCGGTCTTCAGAACGTGCTAAAAACCGTCATGATTGATAGAAAGTTTTTCGTTAAAAAGAGGAATCATTAATTTTATTTGACATACCAATTAGGTGGCTTAAAAATGCTTTAATGGTGTTGTGAAAACTTGCCAAGCTATCTTGGCTTATGACTAAATTACAGGCATATACGATGATAAAAGGTTCCTGTTTGTGCGGATCAGTGACATTTAAAGTAGAAGGTAAATTCGATAATTTTTTTTTATGTCATTGCAGTTATTGTAAAAAAGACACGGGGTCGGCACATGCTGCTAATTTATTTACGAAATCCGGTTCGTTGATTTGGTTGTCTGGAATAAAATACGTTACAACCTTTTCACTTGAATCTACACGACATGTAAAAAGTTTCTGTTCACAGTGTGGTTCTGCCGTTCCGACAGTATCTCCCGATGCGGGTGTTTGCGTGGTTCCTGCAGGATCATTAGACGATGAATTAGATTTTATGCCTGAGGCGCATATCTTCACAAAAAGTAATGCAAAATGGGAAGAGAAACTCAGTGAGCTTAAACGCTTTAAAGAGCTTCCTAAATAGTTTTATATGATCTAATAATGTTGTTAGAGACTCTCACCACTCATTTGAGATGTTGATTTACTGGCAGTTTACGTGAGAACAATATCTAAAAACCAATAAACCCTGCTTTCAGTATTAAAGAAACTCTGATTAACCTGTAGTTTCCAGTGGCACAAGGATGTGTCGCCAATATCAAGAGCGCTAAGCGATTAAAATTGTGAAAAAATTGAAAATGGCATTTTCAATTTATGCGTTATATAAATTATCTGGTAATGTCTTACGTTAGTTTATTTGATGATTCTTCGCCTTAAGGTGTTTTCTTGCAATATAATTGTTTATCTAATGCATTTATTTTTGTATCCATGATGACTGATTTGCAACTCCAAGTAATAATGATTCAAGTAATAGTCTTATTTTATTCTGTTTGGTAATCTAGGTTAAAAATCACAAAAGCATAACTAATTTCGTTCAATTTTATTACTTGGGTGATATATTCCTAAATCCGTTGTCCATTACGCAAATTCGCAAGCTCCCTACAAACTTAACATTGGTCATTATGAAAAAATACATTCCTCATGCACTCGCCATCTTTGTTGCTTTTGTTTTCTTACAATCGCTCTTTTTTAAGTTCGCTGAATTATTTACAGAGCCCGCGGATATCACCGTTTATATTTTCTCTACGATTGGTACTTGGATATCTTCACTCGGGCTTACTGGTCTTGGTAAGGCGTTCGCGAGTTATGGTGGCTACGCCGTTGGCTCTGCTGAGCTGGTCGCGAGTGTGTTGATTCTGATCACTGCAACTCGATTTTGGGGTGCATTAATCGGTTTCTGTATCATGTCTGGCGCTATATTTTTTCACGTTTTTACACCTCTCGGTTTATTCCCTTATACCGATCTCAGTTGTCTAGAGGCGGGCTGTCCGCAAGAGAAAGCGTTGTTTTTTATGGCCTGTGCAGTTTGGTTAATTTGTGTTTATTTTGTAATTACATTGAATAAATTTAAGAAGAACGCTTAATCTCTCATAATCTCTGATTCGATCCGCGGGGGATTGAATCAGAAGCCACTTTTATGTTCCCTTTTTTGCATCTATTGATAGCGTCATCCTTTCGTCGCTTCGTCTGTTGTTCTTTGAGTGTTTAGATTATATACAGAGATCCGGTTATTCTTAGTTCCTCACCGACCTCACGCGCTTTTTCCTTAAACTTTGCCCTAACCCTTTGTTTTTCTTTTCCCATTACTATCTAGCTGTTCTCTAAGTTTTCCATCTGGTGTTAAATATTGTTCTTGCATGGATAAATGGTGTTGTTGAATAATCGATATCAAATATTTTTTTAGGTGGTTTATTTTTGTAGATTATTAAACCACTACAATAGCCCATTTATAAAGTAAGTAAGCGGTTATGAATATTGGAATCTATATTTATCCCGAAGCAGAAGTTATGGACTTCTCTGGGCCGTTTGAGGTTTTTTCTACCGCTAGCCGCATCGCTGATTCTGGTAACACTTTTAATGTTTTTCTGGTCTCTGAACATTGCCAGCCGGTACCCGCACGCGGAGGCTTTTCGGTTAACCCGCATTATTCAATTTTCAATCATCCGCCGATAGACGTGTTAATCGTTGTCGGCGGCGTGCACACGCAGCAAGTTAAAAATCAAACGATTATTGAATGGGTAAAAGCCGTCTCTCAAAATACCAAGATTACGGCATCGGTTTGCACGGGGGCTTTTATTTTAGCTGAGGCTGGTTTGTTAGCCGGGCTTTCTGCTATCACTCATTGGGAAGACCTAGCCGATTTTAAGCAAGATTATACGACAGTGACGGTGGTAGAGTCGGTGCGTTGGGTGGATGTGGGCAAGATTGTAACCTCGGCCGGTATTTCTGCCGGAATTGATATGAGTTTACATTTGGTATCGCGATTGGTTAATTTGCAATTGGCCCAAAAAACCGCTCGACAAATGGATTACGATTGGAGAACAACCACTTTGTAGCGAGTGTATTTTTGTCGTAATATCTGAATAATCTAAATCTGTTAACAAATGAATTTGGAAAGAAAATGCGTTTAGGTGTTATTTATTTTTCGAAAACCGACATTACCGAGTCCCTGGCTAACGCTGTTATAGACGGCGCTCTAACGGTAGCTGGTACAGAAATCTATAAACATAGAATTGTGGGTTCTGAAATCGAACAGGGTCGTTACGCTAATAATGCCGTAATTGATGAGCTCTCACAATGTGATGCTATTGTTTTTGGATCACCAACCTACATGGGTAGTGTTTCTGCGCAGTTTAAAACCTTTGCAGATGCAACCAGTGAGTTGTGGTGTGACCAGAAATGGTCGGGAAAACTAGCCGCTGGTTTTACATGCGGCAGCGCAATCAATGGCGATCAATCGAGCACGTTACAGTATTTAATCACCTTCGCTTGTCAGCACGGTATGCTGTGGATGGGAATAGATGCTGCGCCGGGTTATCGCGATTTTGGTATTAACCGCATGGGATGCCAACTGGGTACTGTGGCTTATTGTCCTGACGGACAAATTCATGAGATTGATCTTGCAACGGCGAAATATCAGGGAAAAAGAATCGCAGAACAACTCAACAAAATGGGTAAAGCCTAAATTTTTACATGAATCTACAAGCTGTAGGGATCTTTGATTAAATCAGGGTAGATAGAATTCGAGATTCCTATCGTTGTGCGTTGTTGATTATGTTCAATCCGAGGTAGGTATTTGCGGAGTGTTTTTCTCGAAGTGTGTTTTCTGTCGCATTATTTTTTAAATCGCTAATTTCAAAACGTTGCTTTTTAAAAGAACTGTTGAATGGCAATGTTACTTCTAAGGCCGCATATAAGAACCACATAACGATTCCATCGTTAATGATTATCTAAAAATTAATTACCATTTTAGTTGCTCGTCAATATAGCGATGATTGATCTCAAGCTAATTTGTTCATTTATCCGAGTTTTACACCGAATACCATAATTTTAGCAATACTTTAGAATTTGAAGACTTTTGACAAGTTACGCGGTAAAAATTTGATTTTTGTTTAATTTGTGTATTCAGCAACGCTTTTTTAAGAGTTTTCTTAGTCAACATTTAGATATCGATTATAGTCTAAATGTGTGGTTTTTAATGCTAATTTAATTCCCTCCTTACCTTCTTTCCTATAAGATAAAGTTCTTATTTTTCAATAAGGTGTCACTAAAGAACTGAATAATATTGCACGATATACATAACTTTGCGTTGCTGATCTTTGGGTTGTCATTCGAAAGTGTTAGATAGCGTGCGACTGGATTTTTCGACAAGGAGAAAATAATGTTCGCTGTGTTATTTTCAGACAATCTCGCCCCTTTCTATGACAATATCTTGTCGTTGCCAACGGTATTTTTTACATTTTTCCTATTAGTATCCGTTTGTATATGGCTGCTTACATTTGTTGGTGTCATCGGTTTTGACAGCATGGAAGTGGATATTCCAGGAAGTGAGTCTGCTGGTACCGATAGTTCAATAGGCCAGGTTCTGGGCGGTTTATTAGGAAAATTGGGCCTTTCTGGAATTCCCATTACCATTACTATTACCTTGTCTTCGTTAATAGGTTGGTTAATTTCTTATTATGTGTCTTATTTTTTCGTGAGCTTACTGCCCGAGGGGATTATACGTACTCTCGTCTCACTGCCTTTAGTGGTCGTTTTAGTACTGGTATCGTTGATTGCAACCGCAACGGTGCTGCGTCCCTTTCAGCAATATTTTATTCCGAGTGAGCAAAAAACCATCAATAAAATTGTTGGTATGATTGCCTCTGTTAGAACTTCAAGAGTGGATGCGAATTATGGTGAAGCATTTTTAGACGACTCCGGTGCAGGACTAATTTTAAAGGTTCGCTGTTTTGAGCCTAATGATATTGCTTACGATGATAAAGTGGTTATTTTAGACTATCTTGAAGAGCAAAACGCGTATCTCGTGGTTCGTGAGTCAGAGTTTCGTTCGTAGTTCAAGCATCGACGTACAAGCTTTGTAATGGCCATTATTTAAAATAACAACAAGTGTTTAAAACCTATCTAAATTAGGAAATGGAGCCATCCTATGGTTGATTTAAATCAGTTTCTTCCGATCTTGATCGCGATTGCAGGTGTGATTGGATTTCTCATTGTTATCGCAATATTTTTTAAATCCTTTTATTACAAGGTAGAACAGGGTACAGCGTTAATTGTTAACGATATGTCGCAACACCCCAAGGTTCACTTTACCGGCGCATTTGTATTTCCGATTATTTACAAAAAGGAGCTTATGCGAATTTCGTTGATTACCCTAGAGGTTGATCGACGAGGCAAAGACGGGCTGATTTGTGCCGATAATATGCGTGCTGACATTACCGTTGCTTTTTATCTACGTGTGAACGAAACCACCGAAGACGTATTAAAGGTTGCTAAATCTATTGGTGCGAACCGCGCATCCGATAAAGACGCGGTAAATTTATTGTTTAATGCAAAGTTCTCTGAGGCGTTAAAAACCGTAGGTAAACAAATCGATTTTGTGAAGCTCTTTGAAAATCGCCAAGGCTTTCGCGAAAAAATTATTGAAGTTATCGGTAATGATCTAAATGGCTATGTATTAGAAGACGTTGCGATCGACTATTTGGAACAAACGTCTAAATCATCGCTTGATCCTTATAATATTCTCGATGCAGAAGGTATCAAAAAGATTACCGAATTAACTGCCGAGCAGAATATCAGAACCAATATTCTTGAGCGTGACCAAGAGTTGGCGATTAAGAAAAAGAACGTAGAAACCGCAGAAGCAATGCTTGAATTAGAGCGTCAACAAGCCGATGCAGAAGCTAAGCAGAAACGTGAAATCGCAACCATTCAAGCCCGTGAAGAAGCCGAGACCAAAAAAGTTCAAGAAGAAGAGCGTTTAAAATCGGATTCGGCGAAAATTTCGGTGGATCAAGATCTTGCCGTACAAACCGAAAATCTGAAACGTGAAGTTGAGGTCGCCGAACAAAATCGTCAGCGTGCAGTGGTGATTGAAGTTGAAAAAGTCAATCGTGCTCGCGACCTAGAAATTGTTGCTCGCGAACGTGAAGTAGAAATTCAACGCATTGAAGCCGAAAAAGCCGTTGAAATTGAGCGTAAAGAAATTGCTAATGTGATTCGTGAACGCGTTATGGTTGATAAAACCGTGGCCGTTGAAGAAGAACGCATCAAGGAAGTCAGAGAAGTTTCTGAGGCATCGCGCGCTAAACAAACACGCGTGTTAACTGCCGAAGCGAAAGCAGAAGAACAGAAGATTGCGCAAATTAAGGCCGCAGAAGCGGAAGAAGTATCGGCGAAGCACAAAGCCGAAGAAATTAAACTGCTTGCTGAAGCACGTTTAGAGGCCTCTGCCAAGGATGCCGATGCCAAAATCAAGCTGGCCGAAGGCTTGAAAGCAGAACGCGCCGCAGGCGGTCTTGCCGATGCGCAGGTATTAGAAGCCCGAGCCATTGCCGATGAGAAAATGGGTATTGCCGAAGCCAATGTAATTCGCGCGAAAGGTGACGCCGAAGCGGACGCCTTATTGGGTACCGGTAAAGCGCAGGCCGACGTTATTGCTGCCCAAGGTAAGGCTAAAGCCGAGTCTGAGCGCGAGCTTGGTTTGGCCAATGCAGAAGTTACCCGTGAAATGTTTAAAGCCGAGGCCGAAGGTTTGGTTGATAAGTTCGACGCTATGAACGCCATGAGCGAACAAGCTCGTAAACACGAAGAGTTTCGTATGGGACTTGAAACTGCGCTTAAAGAGGCTCTTGCTTCTATTGAAGCCGGTAAAGAGATTGCCAAAGAAAATGCCGAAGTACTGGCAACGGCACTTCAGAAAGCGAAAATCGATATTGTTGGCGGTGAAGATCACTTCTTTAACAACTTTGCTAAGTCTTTATCCATCGGTAAAGCTATCGACGGTTTGGCAGACAAGAGCGGCGTAATCAGTTCAATTATTGATCGTGTAGTTAGCGGTAAACCATTACTCGATTTAGACAATAAAGCATCTAATAAAGAAGACAATTAATCTTTAAGCGCCAGTCCAGCGGTAATTTGTTGGGCTGGTTTTTAGAACTGAGTTCTTTAGGCTTGGGTTCTCAAGGTCTGGTTTTTTTGATTTTGTACTAGTGCTTTATCTTTGAATGGTTACATCTAAAAATACTGTAAGAGCCTCTGATTAACTCATCCACAATGTAATCAGATGTTGGTAATTGAAAGTGTGATTTCTAATTTTTTCACAATTTTAATCACATACGGTTCTTGACGTTGACGACACATTCTTGTGTTGCCGGAAACTCAAGTTTAATCCGAGTTTTCTAAATCTTTGCGGCTTTGATAAATCCAAATTACACGTCGCTTAAGATATGTTTTAAGCCATAAATGATTCAGAATTTCTTTTAATTTGTGCAAAGCTAATTTACACAAGTAATTGACACTAGCCTAATTGACGCAAGCCTAACTGATGCAAGAAAGTGTCCTTTTTTTTAAAATGCTGACAACGGCGAAAAATAGCTCATAACGCTGCGCCAATATTTCAATAGCTATGCTTTGTTTATTCTTAGGAAGAGTTAACCAAGGCGATTTTAAGTCTTCAATTTCGCAAGGATTTGTTTATGTCCGAAGGCACGTCTGTTTCACCAAATTCCGATAACTCAGTTGATACAGCAGTAGCCGAAGGCGGCGCCTACGAAATTATTCGTAGACGATTAAATGATCAAGCCGGTAAGCTCAACGCGTTAACATCGCAACTTAACCAAGCTCGCACCAGTGAGTTTGGTGCATCGGATATGTCGGTTGTTGGTCGTGTACGTGTAAGAACCGAAAATAACTGTATTGCGCGTGATATTGTGCAAGTTGGAGCGCAATTATTATTTGGCTATAACGTTTTTATTGGGCTTAAAAAAGAAACCGAAATTAACGACGTATTTGCGTTATTCAGTGTTGAGAACAACAATGGTAATTACGATATTGTTGAAAACTCCATTGATAAGACCTTTCTTACCGATTCGCGTTTTTCCAGCGATTTTTACGAACTTTATCGTTACTACAAAAACACCAAACTTATTCAGTTGACTACGCGCAACGGCAAGTTGTTGGCGGGCTTTCAAATTGGCGATCGCATTGAAGATGTGCGTGTGTTTCGCTGGGCATTAAATCCTGATGGCACCGTTAAAGAATACATCGATAATCGCGGTGAGCGCGATTTGCAGTTACCACCTAGGTACGACTTTGAATGGGTGGAATCGAGCCGTGACGATATTATTCAGGGGCGTCATCCGCATATTAATATTTTAAATACCTTATTTATTGAGACCATTGGCGGAACCTTCACTGTTAAAGTTGAAAATAATACTGAAACAGGTTTGGGTATTTACGAAGAATCGGTTCAAGAAAAGTCTCAATCACTGAATGACGCAAGTATTGCCTACGCGCAGGTTGGTGATTTAATTCTATTAAAAGTGTTACCTTATCGCGAAACCGTAACGCGTTATTTTGTATTTAACCGCCTCACCGAAAAGGTTCAGCGGCTCGACGCTATTGGTCAGTCTTGTGTTCAGTTACCGGAAGATCACGGATTAATATTTCCCGGTGGTTATTATCTAAATACCGGTGAGTACAAGACTTTTGATCAACCCAGTACGGGCTTAATGTTTAAACGCTCCATTCGTTCGCCCAACGGTGAAGATGTTTTATTTATTTTTTACGAGCCCGTAGAAGGTTTGGCAGGGCTTTTTTCTTACAATTTAATTGATAAAAAACTGCAAAATCCCATTTATGGTCACGGTTATGCTTTAGCCGATGACGGACACATTGTTATTTTCTCCGCCGAAAACGAACCTACGCGTTTACATCCCATGCAAATTTGGAGTACGTCGTTTTCCAGCGCCGAATACGCGAGCCGAGATCAAAATCATCAGTCCGAATTGGGTAAAATCGGTAATGCCGATTTGGTGCGTGGTATTTCTGATTTGTATAGCGTCGCGCGCTTAATTGCCGGTCAACAGCCATCAAGCAAGGTTTACGAAGAGCTCAAAAAAGCCGCCCTAAAGATTTTTGACGACTACTACTGGGTTGCCGATCTTCTACAAGGTGAAATCGATAATCTGTTAAAAGAAATTGCACAGACAGCCGATTTGGTCCTGGACGAGTTCGAAAAAGTCCAAAGTATTCGCGCGCAATCTGCCAAAGCTATGGCAGATTTAAAAGAGCAACAACAACAGCTCATTATTTCTGCAACGCCGGATAACTGGCGTTTGGCGCAAGATTTTGTCGAATGTTTGCAAGCCATTCGTACACAACGTGGCCGTTTAATTTCGGTTCGCGAACTGCGTTATATTGATCTTTCAAAGGTTGATCAGTTAACACATGAGCTTGATGAGCTTGAGCAGGTTGTGAACAACAAAACCGTGGATTTTTTGGTTCAAGACAACGCCTTTGAACCCTACACAGAATTGGTTAACGAATACAAAGCCACCATCGATACGGCCAAAACTGTAACAGAACTGAATCCGGTTATTGAGAAGGTTGAACATACAGCGTCTGGTTTGGATTTGTTGTCCGAACTCATGGCGACCTTAAAAATAGATGATGCAACCGTACGTACGGATATTATTGATCGTATTTCTCAAATTTATGCCTTACTCAACCAATGTAAAGCCAATGCGCGCAATAAAGGTAAAAATTTAGGTTCAGCCGAAGCTAAAGCACAATTTGCCGCGCAATTTAAATTGTTTTCGCAAAGTATTGCTAATGCTTTGGGTTTGGCAACATCGCCAGAGAAATGTGACGAGCAACTATCGCGTATTCTGGTGCAATTAGAAGAATTAGAAAGTCAATTTGGAGAATTCGATGAATTTCTTACCGAAATATTATCAAAGCGGGAAGAGGTTTACGAATCCTTCGAGGCACAAAAACAACAGCTGATTCAAGAGCGTCAAAGACGTGCTCAGTCTTTGGCAGACGCAGCATCGCGCATGCTCGCTAATATCGAAAAACGCTCACTAAAATTCAATAATAACGATGAACTGAACACCTATTTTGCGTCTGATGCGTTAAACATTAAGGTTCGCGAAATTGGCGATCAATTACGTGATCTAGACGAAGCCGTTAAAGCTGATGATATTGATGCAAAATATAAGTCGGTAAAAGAACAAGCCATTCGTGGTCTTAGAGATAAGTCAGATATTTATGAATCTGGCGGTAACATCATTAAACTGGGGCCACGTCACAAGTTTTCGGTAAATACTCAAGAGTTAGATTTAACGATCTTACCGCGAGAAGAATCTTTGTATTTCCATCTTACGGGAACAAATTATTATCAACTGATTAAAGACGAATCGCTGAATCATTTAAAACGCTTTTGGAGTATGTCGGTAGAGTCAGAAACCGCGCAGTTGTATCGCGGCGAATATCTGGCGTATTCCATTATCGAGCTTTATCAAAACTCACCCGAGTTATCGCTACAGGCGTTATACGATTTACAAAAGAAAGACGAAGAACTTCTAAGCGTTGTTAAAGAGTATTCCAATTCGAAGTACAAAGAAGGCTACGAAAAGGGCATTCACGATACCGATGCCAAAAATATTTTAGTTAAAATATTACCAATCTATAAAAATGCGGGATTACTAAAGTTTGCTCCGCAATCTCGTGCCTTTGCACAGTTTTATTGGTTTTATTTAAACCAAGATACAACGGTAATGAATACTCAGCTAAACTCGCCGGATGCCTATATCTATTCAACGTGGCAATCAGAAGCAAGCACCGCGCAAATTATTGCTAATTTATTTAACGACCAGCGAGCTTTAGACGTACTTACCGAACAAATTAGCTCAGCAATGTCGGTGGTGTTTGATAAAACAACGGGCTCTACCGATCAAATTAGTTTGACCGAAGCGGCTCGATTCTTAATTGATGTTTTAGCAGCCGATAAAACCGAGTTTATTGCCAGTAAACAAGCCGGTTATCTGGTTGATGAGTTTAAACGCAAATTAAGTTCAGACGATTATCAAGCGTTTAGTCAAACCTTAAAACATTTATCGATATTGCAACAGTGGACCTACGCTAATAATTGGTTGCAAGCCTTTGTACGCAAACATCAGCTGGTTAATTTACAACGCTATATTCAAGAAGCCGCGGTCTATTTTATTACGCAGGCTGATTTGTCGATTGTCATTTCTGATTTCAACACCGAGGTTTCTGTAGAAAATCTGCTCGGTGAACATGTGAAAATTAAAAATCAAACACTGCACTTTGCTTTGGATGAATTTCTATCGATCAATCAACAACACCGATCACAAGTTATTCCCGATTATCATCGTTATCTAGAACTTCGCCAAAAACTTATTGAGCAAGAGCGTAAAGGTTTACGTTTACACGAATTTAAGGCACGGCCATTAAGCTCGTTTGTTCGCAACCGTTTAATTAATGAGGCCTATTTACCGGTGATTGGCGATAACTTAGCTAAGCAAATGGGCACCGTGGGTGCAGAGAAGCGCACCGATCTTATGGGCCTGTTAATGATGATTTCGCCACCGGGTTACGGTAAAACGACGTTAATGGAGTATGTGGCCAGTCGTTTGGGTTTGATTTTTATGAAAATCAACTGTCCGTCGTTGGGTCATTCGGTTATTTCTTTAGACCCGTCACAAGCGGGTAATGCCACCGCCGCCCAAGAATTGGTTAAGCTCAACTTAGCGTTAGAAATGGGCAATAACGTTATGTTGTATTTGGATGATATTCAGCATACGAATCCCGAATTTTTGCAAAAATTTATTTCTTTGTGTGACGGTACACGACGTATTGAAGGTGTTTGGCAAAACGAAACCAAAACCTACGATATGCGCGGCAAAAAATTCTGTGTGGTTATGTCGGGCAACCCTTATACCGAATCCGGTGAAGTCTTTAAAATTCCAGACATGTTGGCCAACCGGGCAGATATTTATAATTTGGGCGATATTCTTGGCGGCATGGATGAGCAATTTGCGTTGAGTTATGTTGAGAACTCGTTAACTTCCAACCCTGTACTTGCGCCGTTAGCGTTACGCGCTATGGGCGATATTTACAAGCTTATTGATATGGCCAAAGGTGTGGCGGTCGCAACCAGTGATCTGGAGCATCAATACAGTGGCGCCGAGGTTAATGAGATTGTGGAAGTACTGAAAAAAATGTTGATGGTGCAAAAAGTGGTGCTTGCGGTTAACCAGCAATACATTGCTTCTGCCGCGCAAGATGATCGCTACAGAACAGAGCCTGCGTTTAAATTGCAGGGTAGTTATCGCAATATGAATAAAATGACCGAGAAAATTTCTGCGGTCATGAATGCTCAAGAGTTAGAACAAATGATTCGCGATCATTATATTGGTGAGGCGCAATTGTTAACCACCGGCGCCGAAGCGAATTTATTAAAGTTGGGAGAATTACGTAAAACGCTAACCGAGCAAGAGCAGCAACGTTGGCAGCAAATTAAGTCTGAATTCCAACGTAATAAATCGATGGGTGAGGGTGATCAAGATGCTGGCAATAAAATTGTTGTTCAGCTGTATGACTTGGTGGCTTCTGTTCAAGCGTTAAACGTATTGTTAGAAAAACAATCTTCTAACAGTGCTAATACCGATATGGCAACGACGCTGTCGAGAACACTCAGTAAAAATCTGTCCCAAATACTGGAAAAACTTGATGCTAAAAGTAGTGTGCCTAGCGTTAATATTGTTAACGAACCTACGCCCGGAATTCAGCAGGTTTTTGAGGCTTTATCGGCAACCATTGAAAACAGCCTTGTGCCTTTGATGAAAAACATGGACAAGAAACTGGATATCGATCTTAGAACCCACGAAAAATTGAGCGAGCTTGCGGAGCAGATTCGACACTTAAAGGCTTGATATTTTAGCCTCCTTTATTCTTAAGACTTTAGGATCCTCTGATTAACTCATCCATGACTTAATCAGACGACAGAAATTGAAAATGTGATTTCCAATTTCTTCACAAATTCATTCACTTACAGTTCCTGAAATTGGCGACACATCCTTGTGTCGCTAGAAACTCTAAGTTAATCAGAGTTTCCTTTAAAGCAATCAAACGTTAAAACAAAAAAGCCGCAAGAGTTGCGGCTTTTTTGTGGGTGAATATCTATAGAAAACTTTGATTAAATCATTAAAGAGCCAATCAGAGCTTTATAGACATTATAGGTTTTGGTGTTCTCGAACATGCTTCCAGCTTTTACCGAGATCATCGCTTTCGTAAAAATCGCCGGTGGCGCCGTTACACGAGAGCAGCAGCGTATCTTGCACGTCGTTGACGATATCAAAACAGTAAGGTTTTGGTAGTTCGCGACTGGTTAATGACCAGCTAGCGCCGCCGTTGTTAGTTTCTACCATTTTAAGGGTATTTGATGATTCGCCGGTCCAAGCGTTATTTTTACGGAAATTAACTAACGCAATACCGGTTTTAGAATCGACAAACCAAGGCACACTGATCAGATCGAAACTCTTAATGGTTTTCTTGGCAGAAGTTGCAGGCGCGGTTTCTTTATGACAAATATCGCCGTGAGTTTTCTCATCAAATTCTTCGCCCCAAGCCGGGCAGTAAACACCCTTAGCCATTTCAGACCAGCTTTGTGTCACTTCGTCGTAACGTAAATAATCGGGTTTTTGGCTGAAGCTCCAGAAGCCCGGTTGTTTGATGCCGAGTTTTTGGTTGCCGGCTTGCACCACACTCGATAGCTGAGGTTGTTTGTCTAACTTGGTGACCTTCCAACTGCTAGGATCGTATTGAAAGTATTCATTCTTGGTATTGTTCGGAATTAAATCCCCTGCGTTTTTAATGGAGGTCAGCGTTAAAAACGATTCGCCGTCGTATTCATAGAAGCGCGCTTTTAAAATTGCTCTTGGTATAGAGGTGGCTGGATAATCAGGGTCGTTCGGATTATTTTCCCAACCTGTAGACGTATTAAACGCGTTGATTTTTTTCCAACTGAAATCAGCGTCTGTTACTGAGCCTCGATAAACCTCAATAGAATCTAAACCACTGGCTACTGCGGTAATTTCGTTCTCGTTATCGAAATACAATTTTTCGATGTTTAAACCGGGCGCCAGAAATACTTCCTGCCAAGGTGAGTTTTGCTTGCGCCAGAAAACCTGACCTTCTTCACTGCCCACAAATAAATCGCCGACGCTGTTCTCTGCAATGGCCGTGAGCGTGTAATGGGTTTCTACCGCGTCTAGGCTCCATTGTCCTTGGTTATCACGAACCATCATGATGCCAAGTGGACTTGGAAAATAGGTGGTACCTTGGGCGTTGGTGTAGGTATCGGCAAAACTGATTGGGTTTTGCGCAGCGCCGATATAAGTATCGAGCCGATCGCTTTCTAGACCATCTTCATCCCAGGTGTTGGTGAACTCAGGGTTGTGTTTGTAAAAGGGTAAATAGGTGGTTAATGCATCCACCGCGGGATAGTCGTTTAGACGGAAAATAATGGTGTTGTAGCGCTCGCCGTTCACTTTGGGATAAACCACGAGGGTGCCCAAATCGGTAATCTGTCCGGGCTTAACTTCAAAGGTGCCCAGATTAGCTTCGGGCCATTCTGCCTTGTCATACCACCATTGGTTGCTGGAAAAGTAAGTCCTTACACTGTTGATTGCGTATTTACCCGGTGGTACTGACGAGGCAAATACACTGGAAGTGTCTGGCCGTGGTGTAACGGCAAGCAGTCTCTCGAATTTCTCTTCCTTTGATGCGTTAACGTTTTCAGGAACCAGTGTGAGCTGATTGAAGGGTAAGGTTTTGTCGGTGATATCAATAATTCGCGCGACAACCACGCCTTCTTCTGCGGGTACCGGAGTCCAGTGGTCCAGCGCGGGTCTCATATTTACCCGGTTTGCTTCACATCCCCAAAGTGTTAGAAGTACTCCAGCAACAGCGATACGTTTGAGGTATTTGTACGTGTGTAGGTGCAATATTCCCAAGGTTTTACTCCATAAATTTGAAAGCTCTTCCTGATTGATGAGCCAGAGTATTGGTGTGTAGGATTTTATGATGATGAATCATTATATCGATAAATGAATGGGTTTGAAGCTAAGACCGGGCTTGCCAGCATAATATCGGTGTTTTAGTCTCACATTTATTGACGTAAAACCGTCATTGTTGAATAAGTTGCTGATGAATTGATTATTGCTGGATAGATTATTGGTGTTAAATTTTCGATAAGTAAACTTTAGTATTAACTGGAGAGAACCTAAAATCACCTTGAGTTTTCACCAATAAATGGAAGTATGCTTTGATTAAGTCATGCAGGCGTTAATCGGTGGCTTATAGAAATGCATAAAAGAAGATTTTTATTTTTATACAAATTCAAAATTTATAAAAACAGTGCGAACTTAGCAGAAGTATTTGCACATACTTATTTTGCCGAATTTGTTTAGGAAGGAATTCAATTAACATAAAGGAAACTCTCGTTATCTCTTAAGAGTTAATCAGAGTTTTCTAAGATACAAATTAAGATTTGACGATATTGTTCAGAAATATTTGCTAAAAATACTGTAAACATTTTGAGAATTGGTACGAAGAGAACTGCATGATTAAAGTATGGGCATCACTAACATCGCTGATGGTATTTATGCTAATCAGCTTGAATACTTACGGCGCCGGAAAATCATTACCACTTACACCGCTGGATAAATACGAGTTCGCAAAGACCAAAGAAGCCTTTGCCATATTAGAAATTTCGGCAGGTGGTACAGCGCCTTCAATAGAACTATCGAAATTAGATAAGAATCCCGAAAATTACGAATTTACGATTAATCGCCGTCAACGAGTCAACTATACCCTCGATCTAAAAGATGTCGAAGATGGTTATTATGTTATCGAGTTGCCAGAAGGGCTATACCAAATCATGAAGGTTAATGCGCCGTTATTTAATTTACCTTTTCGATACGATACGTCGGGTCGAATCATTTGGCGTTGGAGTATTAAACAAAATTACATTAATTATTTAGGTAAGCTTAATATTCATCAAGATCGATCTGAAGACTCAATCGCCGCTGAGCTCATGAATCGATTCTCACAAAGTTTACCTGAGTTAACCACGGCTTTAAGCAAAGCGTCGGTTACCGATCCTATAAGAATTGGCCTTGGATACA
Organism: Sessilibacter sp. MAH3; assembly: GCF_054658275.1. Taxonomy (NCBI): domain Bacteria; kingdom Pseudomonadati; phylum Pseudomonadota; class Gammaproteobacteria; order Cellvibrionales; family Cellvibrionaceae; genus Sessilibacter; species Sessilibacter sp. MAH3. The sequence goes on from NZ_BAAGIE010000032.1 coordinate 17,040, forward strand.
GAGACGATTTTTATGAGGAATTACAGCAATGAAGAACATGTTAGCCGTTGTATTTTTAAGCGTTCTCTTTGTTGCTCAATGGAGTCACGCAAAGTCTTTGCCGATTGAATCGTTTTTTCCTGAGAAAGGTTTGGCGTCGGTAGAAATTAGCCCAAACGGAAAATTATTAGCATTACTGTCGTTTTCGGGTGAAGAACAAGAAGTTGCCATTAAAAGCATCGATTTAAAACAATCGATAAAACTGTTAGATACCAAAACCTTTGACACCCAAGACAGTTCAATTTCAGATTTATTCTGGCTCGATGACGACCATTTGGCTGTACAGTACACGTTGATTCGAGAAGGTACCTACCGTTTAAATGATACCAAAGCAAAGTTCGAATTATTAATTGTTAAAATCCCCAAAAATAAAGATAAATTAATTGCAACAGACTCTAAAAATTTAGAAGTAAAAAGTGTTCGATCATCGGGTCGTTTAGTGAATCCATTGGTTGAAGAGCCGGGAGTATTTCTATTCTCTAAATCTGGCGCAACCTCCAAGATTTATCGTGTAGAAATTGATAAGTTGAATAACTATGGCGAAACGCTTAATAAACTGACTCGTATCGACGGTGGTCAGTTTGTACCTGCCAACGAAATTATTTCAACTCCTGGGCTTGCAATGCGTTGGTTTTTCAAAAATTCAAAGCCAGCAGCAGTTTTAACGGTAACAACAGACTCTAAACTTGCTATTAGTACCGTGAAAGAAAACAACGAGTTATCGATAGTGCATGCTTGGAGCGAAAAAAATGCAACAGACGATAAGTTGTTTTTACCCATTGCAATAACCAAAAATAAAAATGAATTTTTTTGTTTAGATTTAAACGAAGATATTGAAAAGTCGGTGTATTTGGTAAATTTTGAAACACAAGAGCATAAATTATTCTATCAAACCGATTCCTATCAAATCTTAGATTTTGTCACCGATCCCGATCAAGACGAATACTACGGCGTAAAAGTGTTACGAAACGGTATTATCGATTTTGAGTATTTTGATGATGATTCGCTGAATACTCGTAATACCGAATCCTCTGAGCTGAACCTAGTTATTAATGTAAAAGGGGATGGTCGTCATGAGGTTGGGTATCGTGTTACTCACGAAGAGCCGCCACATTACTTTATTTATGATAAAGCCACCAAAAAACAAACATTTTTAGGCAGTCGCTTTCCCGATTTAGTTGGCAAGACTAAAAACACCTTAGTAGAGGGTACAGTATCGGTTGACGGCTTGGAAATACCGTATTTTTTGAATATGCCCAAGTGAAAAAATAGGTACCCTCTCGTTGTTTATCCTCACGGTGGACCATTTGGCGTTCATGACGATCGCTATTTTGATTCGCATGTACAATATCTTGTTGATGAAGGTTATGCCGTTTTAAGAGTGAATTACCGTGGTTCTAGTGGTTATTCTCAGGAATTTGAAAAAGCAGGTATTGGCCATTGGGGCGATGGTATTTTAAGAGATATTATCGAAGCTACCCGCGTTGCTATGCAAAACCCGCAAGTTGATGCTGAAAAATCCTGTATTATCGGGTTTAGCTACGGCGGTTATGCAGCATCTAAATTAGTCATTGATTATCCCGATTTATTTAATTGTGCTGTATCTGTATCGGGTGTAAGCGATTTAAATTTACATTTAAATGCGCACTTTTTAAGACGTGGAACGGTTGACTGGTATCGCGAGCAGGTGGGTGATTCATTAAAGGATTACGATTCATTAAAAGCGATTTCACCGTTATACAGCCTTGAGCACTTAACTAAACCTATTTATTTAATGCACGGTGCAGAAGACGTTACCGTAGATGTTGAGCAGACCTATCGCATGAAGGCGATGTTGGAGCATTTGCAAAAGCCGTATGAAATAAAAATTTATCCAAAGGCAAACCATCATTTCGTTGATAAAGATGACTTAATTGATGTAATGCGAGAAATGAGTCGGTTTTTATCAGAAAATATTTCTGGATAATTTAACCTATAGGAACCTCTGATTAAATCATGGATGAATTAATCAGAGGTTTTAACAGTAATTAGTCGTGTTTTATTTTTCCGATGCCTAAAGATTTCATTAGGAATTTTTCATAAATTGGTTCGCTCACACCACTTCTAATTTTGTGTAAGAAGTACTTTTCGAAGCCAATTTTGGCGAGATGCGCCCATTTTCCACCTTTCATCCAGCTGACGTTACGTGGCGGAATTTGTGGCATTGCTACGAATGCGATTCCAGTATCTCCCATGTCGGCTAAGCAGACCGCGTTCCATGTGGCTTTTTTAGAAGGTGTCTTTCCATCTAAACAAGCTCTGATGTTGTGAGCCGTGGCAGTGACCATGCTTTCAATCATAAATCCCGTTTTAGGTACGCCCGTTGGAACCGGGGTTGGTTTTTTGGGGGCAATGGCAACAGCAACGCCGATGCCCCAAATATTTTGGTGGGTTGGATTGCGTTGGTAATCATCTATCACAATAAATCCGCGAGGATTAACCAAGCCTTCAACATTTTTTACGGCATCGATACCGGTAAATGCTGGTAAAAGCATCGAATAATTAAAGGGTAATTGATGACGTTTTTTCTCCATGCCTAAATCATCGCATTCAATGATGTGCATAATTCCGTCTTCAACTTTTTCTACTTTGGCGTTGCAAATCCAGTCGATGTGTCTTTGTCTCAGCTCGGATTCCATAATGGTTTTGCTGTCACCAACGCCATCTAATCCAAGATGTCCAGCGTAGGGTTCGGAGGTAACAAACGTCATGGGTACCTGATCACGAATTTTTCGATTTCGTAGGTCTTTATCCATGATAAAAGCAGCTTCATAAGCCGGGCCAAAGCAGCTGGCACCTTGAACCGCACCAACAATAATTGGCCCTGGGTTTTTGGCAAATTCTAACCATTTATCGCGCGCAACTTCTGCATGATCAATATGACAAATCGATTGTGTGTAACCTTCTGGGCCAAGACCTGGAATTTCGTCGAAGGCGAGCTTTGGGCCGGTGGCAATAATGAGGTGATCGTAGTGAACGGATTCGTTATTTTCTAAGACAACGACATTATCGTTGGGATGAACCTGTATGGCTTTGCCAATAATTAATTCGATTTTGCGTTTTTTAAGTGGTTTTCGGATATCAACGGTAATGTCTTCGCGCTTGCGCCAATCGACTGCAACCCAAGGGTTTGATGGTATGAAGTGGTAATAATCTTTATCGCTGATGATGATGATGCGGTCTTTGGGGCCCGCTAGGTCTTTCATTTCGTATGCCATAGGCAGGCCGCCCAAACCGGCGCCTAGAATAACGATATCGGCCATAACTCTGATCTCATATTGATTTTTGCGAATGTATTTCCAATATTTCTAATTCTAATATATCTAATATAAATTCAGATAGACTTAATTCGCATAACCTGAAAGTTTGTTACAGGTTTTTTGAGCTGTTTGGTAGCTAACAGGTAGAAGTGTTTTTATTCTTCACTAATGGGCAAGGCTACGATGTTTACTGGCTTTTCTCATCATTGGAGGGCCGTAAGAAAAGTGGGATTGGGCTGTTTTGATGTGAGTAAGATAATTAGGTACCTGATTATTTAGGCAGGATTTTATTACGGGTTTTAGGCAGGGTTTGAAAATAAATGGCCGAGATAAACACGGCCATTTAGATGTATAGCATTTATTGGATGTACAGGCGGCGCACTGAGAAATATTAAAAGAAAAGAAACTCTGATTAACCGAGAGTTTCTCGCGACACATCCTTGTGTTGCCAATATCAAGAACTGTAACTGATTGAAATTGTATAAAAATTGGATATCGTATTTTCAATTTTTGTCCTCTGACTAAATCAGGGATGAGTTAATCAGAGGCTCCTAAATAGTATTCACCGCTGTTACAGACTGCTTAGGGATTGGTCAAATATTCCGGCCACGCGCTGGCGATGTAGTTGATAAAGGGCGCAGATAAGCCTTCTTTTTCGAGATATTCCCGTGACACTGGGCGTTCAACCATTTGGAAATCTGGGTTTTCTAATGCTTGACTGGCGAAATCATGATTGAAAATAGCACCGCGACCCAGAAGAACAAAGTCGGCACCAAGTTCGATACTTTTGGCAATGTCTTGAGCGTTGTAGAGCTTACCAGCCACACCCAGTTTAATATTGCCGCGATCCACATCGGTGAAATACGAAAGCAAAGACTTGCCTTGGAATTTTTCGTCGGCAGGTTCTTTAAACACGTCCCACATGGAAATATCAATAAAGTCAGCAACGCCTTGCTCGATAATCATTTTATAGACGGCGACGGTTTCGTCCAAAATTACGCCGTGATGCTCAGGCGATAGACGCACACCCACCACAAAATCTGGACCGCAGGCGTCGCGTATTTCAGCAGTAATTTCTAATAACAACTGCGCACGCTTTTCGATACTGCCACCGTATTGATCGGTGCGTTGATTGTGAATTGGGCTTAGAAATTGCGCTAATAAATAGTTGTGGGCGCCGTGAACTTCTACGCCATCAAAACCAGCCTTTTGTGCCCTTTTGGCGCCGTCTAAAAACTGTGATTTTATGGTATCAATTTCTGCCAATGTTAAAGCGCGTGCGCCTGTTTCGCTATCGTCAGATGGGCCAACAGGTTGCATGCCGGTGATGGCTTCAGGACAGCGAATACCACCGTGGATCAGCTGCACAATACCCATAGCATTGTTAGCTCTCATCATGTCAGCGGCGGCGGTTAAGCCCGGTAATTGTTCGTCGCTCGATATGCCAATTTGTCCGGGAAAGCCCTGACCGCTCGGTGTAATGTAGGTCGCAGCGGTAATGATGATCGAGCAGCCACCCTCGGCTCGCATACGCATCCAGCGCATTTCTTCTTCTGATATCTTGCCTTTTTCTGGGCTTTGCAGGTTGGTTAGTGCCGCTAAACCAATTCGGTGTTTAAGTTGAGCACCATTTGGGAAGGTTAGTGGTTGTGCATAATTTAAGGTTGAGGTCATGATTTATTTCCTTGGATAAAGCGTTTGAATTTTTTGTGGCAAACACTCGAGCAAACTTTTAAAGAAACAGTGCTGGTTTTTTATCAATGCCGATCTGTGCATCATAAAAAAGTTTTAAACATGCTTTATTGGTGGTTTTTAATTACCAAATAGATAAAAACAATCTATGCTAATCGCAATTTTTCAACGAACTCGGCAGTAAATCACAAAGCTGTAAAGTAAAGCCTTGGCAAGGTTGTGCCGAAAAGAGAATTTACAACGTATCTAACCACTATTTAATTCAATTTTAAGGACAATGTTGTTTCTATGAACAGATTGTTCTTGATATTAACTCACCTAAAACGTGCAAATATCGTTAGAATTGTTCCAAGATCGACAATAAAGACTTGATTTGTCGGTATTATCCAGTGAATTAACGCTAGCTTAAAAATTCGCGGATGAACTCATATGTGATTAGGCGTCATAAGATTGAAATCAGTACGGCTCAAAATAGAGTTACATTATAGACTTACATTGCTGTAATTCATTGAATGTTCTGCTCAATTTTTTTGATAATCGAAATGGCTTTTAAACTTATAGGAAGCTCTGATTAACTCATCCATGATTTAATCAGAGCACAGAAATTGAAAATGTGATTTCCAATTTCTTCACAATTTCAATCACTTACGGTTCTTGAAATTGGCGACACATCCTTGTGTCGCTGGAAACTCTAGGTTAATCAGAGTTTCCATAGCTATGTTCTGCCGAGTGCGTCTACTCAAAAATTGGTTGAAAAAGCAGTTTTTAATTTTGAAAAATTAAGCGTAATTAAAAAGTATTTAATTGTTACACAAGTTATTTTTAATTCGGTTAGTTTTAATGGTGTGAGACTTTGGGTGATTTGTTCGATTTCTGCGCCGAATTATTGAAGTTGAAAATATATTGTTAGAATTTTCTGGAACTTTAAACGTTTTTCGGTTTCCGTTAGATTCCGAATATTGCTTTATCGATTTCAAATATTAATACCGTTGGTTTTTCTTATTTTTTATTTCTTTTTATAGATGCTAAAAATTATTTTTAATTTTTTAGCATATGTAATGTTGCCGTTCTATTGGAGATTAACATGGCTGAATTTACTTTATACACTCAAGAAACCGCTCCAGAAGCATCTAAGCCTTTCCTGGACAATGCGTTAAAAATGTTTGGAATGATCCCTAATTTGGCGGCAGTACTTGCTGAATCTCCTGAAACTTTGGAGTGTTATCAAATGATGCACGTCAAATTTCAAGAAACTAGCTTTTCTGCTGAAGAGTTAACGGTAGTTTGGATGACAATTAACGTTGAAAACGAATGTCATTACTGTGTACCAGCTCACACTGCAATTGCACACATGATGGGCGTTGACGCAGCAATTATCACAGCATTGCGTGAGCGTACACCTATTCCTGTTGCTAAGTTAGAAACACTTCGTGAAACAACTTTGGCGATCATGAATACTCGCGGTTGTTTAACCGATGAGCAATTTCAAAAGTTTTATGACGCTGGCTACGGAAACAAGCAAATCCTAGAGATTTTATTAGGTTTGGCGCAAAAAACTATCAGTAACTACACCAACCATTTGGCAAAAACTCCTATTGATGAGCCATTTGCAAAGTTTGCCTAATCGCAGTCGGCCGCCTTCGGGCGGCTTGCTTTTAATTTAAACTTTATTCTTCTAGCCTTGATTTATTTATGGGTATAAAAGTTTGAAGTAGATTAGCGGAGAGGTTTTTAAAAAGAAGAAATATTTAAAAGTAGTATTTAGAAAATATACTTATTTAGAAGAAGTTTAGAAGAAGTGTTTAGACTTGTTTGATTTTATTCCAGATCTACAAAAGCAAAAACGACCTTCTCTGTTATAACAATCGTTGCTGTTAAAATTGTTTGTACAGGTTTGCTTAAACAATTTATTACTTGAAGCAACTTATCTATTTTTATTCGATAAAATCACCTACCATTCTTATTTTTAAAATCCTTTTAATATCTTCCAGTGAATGCAGTGAAACTTTTTCTTGAATTTACGCTGGTATTAAATGGGGTTTAATTCCTACGCATAATTCTTTAGCGACGCATCCCTTCGTCGCTGCGAACAATTTCGTTTATCGACCGGTGATTAACTGGCACATTTTGGGCAATTTTCCACTTTGTTGTAGTAGCCCGATGCTTTATTGTGTGCAGCGGATACAGTGGCATAAGAGCCTAGATATCGGTGAGTTTCGTCATTGGAAATATCAACACAATTTTTTTTGTGTAATAAACGAGTGTTTTCTGCGTTTTCGGCTCTGTCAACAAAAAACTCTGCCATGGTATTTATCCTCATTTGTCTGGAAGGTATTTTTTAGATCGAGTGATATTGCTGAATCACTTTTCATTCAGCTTAACTTGTGCCAGATCAAATCATCTGAAGATTGCCTTAGTTTAGTTGATGAAAATCAAAGATTTATAGGTGGTTGTCATTGAATGTTTCACGAAAATTGAGTAGGGGTTTTGTCGTTTTCCCTCATTTTTGTGATGATTTGTAGGTTTTCTGCCAGATGATTTGTTGAATCTTCATGAGCTGGACTTTTGTAATTAAAAACTTCAGGCGATGACCTTAGTCAAGCATTGCGGTGATCGAATTTGGGTAATCACCGATCTCGTCCAATGTTCAAAGATAGTGCTTAAAGCTGGGCGCTACTAATTTTATAACTGTGTCAATCCTTGCTGCGTGCGCTTAGAACTTTACCGATTTATAGTGGTATAGAAATAACGGCGTATCAACTCATCACAGGGAACATCATGGCTTTAACTGCTCTTATCATTTTATTGCTACTCATTCAGTACATGGTGTTTTCTGCATTAACTGGGCGTGCGCGAGTTAAATTCGACATTCGTGCTCCTGATTGCGCAGGCCATCCCAGTTTCGAACGTATTTATCGAGTTCAGATGAATACCTTAGAACATTTGATCGTTGTGATTCCCGCTTTATGGATTTGCGGATTATTTTTTAATCCTTATTGGGTTGGGCCACTGCTGGGACTGGTTTTTTTCGTAGCGCGAACCCTTTATGCGGTCGGTTACGTTAAAAACCCTAAATCGAGAGGTTTGGGGATGTTATTGGGTTCGATAGCCAGCGGCGCCTTGGTATTGATGGGGATTTATGCCACGGTTATGGAGATGTTGTATGTGTAGCTCAAGATCAGCATTTGTGCTGGTGTTCGGTTGATATTAATGAAGATCAGGTACGTTTCACGGTCGATTAAACGGTCGAAAAATACATTCATCTAATGAGTGGTACACCACATACACGCTTTGAACTCAGAAAAATGTATTGATAATTGGGGCAGGTTTTCAATAGCATCCTTGTTTTCTTTCTGCGAATATTGTTGTTTTATAACCATTTTTAGAGTGTGGTTATAAGATAAAATCCACTAATAAATTTGAATGCTCAATGAGAAAACACATGGTTTATAAGCTTATTGGATTGGGTGTGGCTGCTTGTGCGAGTCTGTTCACGCATGTGGTATTGGCGTTTGAGTTAATCACCCCTCTACAACAAGGGGCTCTAGTATTTGGTAAGGCTTTGCCCGGTGAGCAAGTATTTTTTGATGGACGCAAACTAAAGCTCGATCAACAGGGTAATTTTATTGTTGGTTTAGACCGTGACGAGCCCGGCACCATCGAATTTCGCGTGGTATCAGAAGATAAAGAAGCTATTCATAAGGTCTCCGTTGCACAGCGTGAATACCGAATTCAAAAAATTGAAGGTGTCCCTCAAGAAACGGTGACTCCAAATCCCGACCAAGTAGCGCGTTCACGCAAAGAGGCCGCCATGGTGTGGGCTGCGAGAAATCATTACTCCGATCTTGGGTATTTTCACGACGAATTCAGCTGGCCACTAACCGGTCCTATTACCGGTGTGTATGGCAGTCAGCGCGTTTACAATGGGGTTCCCAAGCGTCCTCATTATGGACTGGATATTGCCCGACCTACCGGTACACGAGTAAAAGCCCCAGTTGGCGGCATTGTACGACTCGTGCATTCCGATATGTTTTATTCCGGCGGTACGCTAATTGTCGATCATGGCCATGGTTTATCATCATCTTTTATTCATTTGAGTAAAATTTTGGTATCTGAAGGTGATGAAATCCAAGCAGGTCAAGAAATTGCCGAAGTAGGTTCTTCTGGGCGCGCGACGGGTCCGCATCTTGATTGGCGCATGAACTGGTTTGGACGTAAAGTTGATCCTGGGTTGTTAGTGGGCCCTATGGAAAATGAAGTGGCAAAAGAGTAAAGTTGCCCGCAATGTTTTATATCCTTAGGCGTTATTATGATTGATAAAAAACTGCTGGCGATTCTTGCATGCCCGGTCAGCAAAGCTCCGGTAGAATATCAGAAAGAGTCCAACGAACTTGTGTGTTGGCAGAGTGGTTTGGCTTACCCGGTGCGGGATGATATTCCGGTTATGCTTGAATCTGAAGCTCGCGAGCTGACAGAAGACGAAAAAGAAGCTCATCGTGAACAGTTAAAAACTCAAGTCAAACACATTTGATGTTGGTTATCTAAAAAGGTTTTTGTAAGCGATCATCGGATTAAATGGTTTAGAGTTTCTGCCATAGTTATTGGGTTGCGTAGATTAAGGAACGAAAAGTCACATGAGCGAAGTAACTGTTTTTGGCAAAATTATTTCTGGCGAAATCCCTGCTGATAAAATATACGAAGACGAAGATTGCATTTGTATCAACGATATATCGCCTAAAGCGCCAACTCACGTGTTGTTGATTCCTAAAAAGCCGATTCCAAAACTAGCCGATGCCACAGCCGAAGATAAAGAGTTGCTTGGCAAGTTAATGTTGAAGGCAGGTGATATTGCAAGAATGCTCGAAATTGATGACGCGTTTCGTTTGATCATCAATAACGGTGAAGGCGGTGGACAAACCGTGTTTCATTTGCACCTGCATATTTTAGGGAACAAAAAATATACCGAGACCGATGGTCTGGGTTTCTGATCAAAAATAACTGCGCAGCTCTATTCTGCGTGGTTTTTCTTTTGTATTCACTCAATAATTGTATTCACTCAACGACGAAATTCTTGGTTAGTTGGTTCGGTTTTTCAAACGAGCGCCAGTCGTAATAAAAAACTCTTTGGAAGATTGAAGGCCGACCGGATCAATTCGATAATTCCTTCGATTTAATATCGTAAACGTCGATTAAATCGAGAATACGTTCGCTGGGTTTTTCGCGTTTTAGCCCCTATTCTTTTATCTTATTATCAGATATTGAAAATCTCTAATTTACGCAAAAACAGAACTCGTTCCTGAAGGCGAGAGCTTCGGATTAACATCGTGAAGTGGTGGGATAATTGGTCTTGTAAGATTTCACTGCTGAGTCGAATGCGTGATTTATATTTATGATGGTGCCGAAGTTGTGAGTTGGCGTGCCGGTGATCAGTCCTAAATACTTGCCTTAATGCTCTGTTGCATGCCGTTAAATAATTAATGGAATAGATACTGCGAGTTTTACGATTAAGTACACTAATTGGAGCTAAAAGCAGCAGTTTGGCGAGCATTTTTCCATTCTTTTGCTCGTCTTTTCTATGAGTTTCTATATACTTACCGCCTTTTCTTCGCTCAATGTGTAACTTATTGAGACTGACCAGTCTTTAGCAGACATCAAATCGATGATCGAGAATCAAATAGTGTAGTTAATCTATGAAAAGTGCAGAGATACGCCAAGCCTTTCTGAATTTCTTCCAGTCAAAAGAGCATACCATTGTCCCATCGTCTAGCTTAGTTCCGGGTAACGATCCAACGTTACTATTTACCAACGCTGGAATGGTGCAGTTCAAAGACGTGTTTATTGGCGAAGATAAACGCGATTATTCTCGTGCGACCAGTTCGCAACGCTGTGTTCGCGCGGGCGGTAAACACAACGATTTAGAAAACGTCGGTTATACCGCTCGTCACCACACCTTTTTCGAAATGCTGGGCAACTTCAGTTTTGGCGATTATTTTAAGAATGATGCAATCGCCTTTGCTTGGGAGTTTTTAACCAGCTCGCAATGGCTGAATATTCCCACTGAAAAATTGTGGGTAACGGTTTATGCCGAAGACGACGAAGCCTATTCAATTTGGTCGGACATTATCGGTGTTCCAAAAGATCGCATTGTTCGCATCGGTGACAATAAAGGTGGTCGATACAATTCCGACAACTTCTGGGCTATGGGTGACACAGGTCCTTGTGGTCCTTGTACCGAAATTTTCTACGATCACGGTGATTCTATTTGGGGTGGCCCTCCAGGATCTCCCGAAGAAGACGGTGATCGTTATATAGAAATTTGGAACATCGTATTTATGCAGTTTAACCGTACCAGTGACGGTCAAATGCATTTATTACCCGCGCCAAGTGTTGATACCGGTATGGGTCTTGAGCGTGTGTCTGCGGTTATGCAACATGTGCATTCCAATTACGAAATCGATTTGTTCCAAAATTTATTGCAAGCCGCCGCCAAGGCAACAAATACCGCAGACCTAGACAATAAGTCGCTAAGGGTAATCGCAGACCATCTGCGTTCATGTGCTTTCTTGGTGGTTGACGGTGTCCTGCCATCCAATGAAGGTCGTGGCTATGTTTTGCGTCGCATCATGCGCCGAGCCATTCGCCATGGCCACAAGTTGGGTCAAAACGAAGCATTCTTCTCAACTCTTGTGCCTGCGTTAGTTGCCGAAATGGGCGAGGCTTATCCTGAACTGGTTAAGTCTCAAGATCAGGTGGCAAAAGTATTTTTGGCTGAAGAAGAACAGTTTGCCAAAACCCTCGAAAAAGGTATGTCTGTACTTGAATCCGCATTGGCGGAGTTATCGGGTGATGTACTCAGTGGCGATGTCGCTTTCACCTTATACGACACCTTTGGTTTTCCATTAGATTTAACCGCAGATATTGCTCGTGAACGCAATATCACCATCGATGAAGCACGTTACGAAGAATTAATGACCAACCAACGAGAGATGTCTCGCGCTGCTGGTCAATTCAAAGTTGATTATAGCGATGTTATTAAGCTCGATGGCGCGACCGAATTTTTGGGTTATAGCAATCTAGAGCAAGCCGGCGTTGTTATGGCCATTATTGTTGATGGCCAAACCGTCGACAATGTTGCTGTTGGAACAGAAGCTTCCGTCGTGCTAAATCACACACCATTTTATGCCGAGTCTGGTGGTCAGGTTGGTGACAGTGGCTATTTAAGCGATGCACAGAGCCAATTTGAAGTGATCGATTGTACCAAGCAAGGTGCACATCACTTACACCACGGCAAGGTATTATCGGGTGCTATTTCTGTGGGGCAGTCATTAACTGCTCAGGTAGATTCGAGGGTTCGCGCAAAAACCGCTCGCAACCATTCCGCAACCCATTTATTACACGCTGCATTGCGCCAAGTGTTGGGTGATCACGTATCTCAAAAAGGATCATTAAACGATTCAACTAAGCTTCGTTTTGATTTTTCCCATTTTGAGCCGGTGACGTTCGAACAAATAAAAACTATTGAAGCTATCGTCAACGAACAAATTCAAGGTAACACTGTGGTTGGTACTGAAATTACCGACATGGAAACCGCTAAATCCATGGGGGCGATGGCTCTATTTGGTGAAAAATACGGTGATTCTGTTCGCGTATTAACCATGGGTAATGACAACTTTTCAGTTGAACTTTGCGGTGGTACTCACGTATCTCGCACCGGTGATATTGGCTTTTTGAAGATTACATCAGAGTCTAGCGTTGCCGCAGGCGTAAGACGTATCGAAGCGGTAACCGGTCTTAATGCATTGGCATGGGTCGATACCCAAGAGCAACAGTTAAAAGAAGCGTGTGAATTATTGAAAGCCAAGCCTGAAAACTTGGTAGATCGTATTGTTGCTGCTAAAACTGAAATCAAAGATTTAGAAAAAGCGTTATCTGCGTTGCAAAGCAAGCTTGCGGCTTCTGGCGTTGACCAATTGATTTCTGAGGCAAAAACTTTAGGCAATGTTAAGGCATTGGTCGCTAAAGTTGATGGCGTTGACGGAAAAGCTCTTGGTGAAATGGTTGATAAGATCAAAGATAAGTTGGGTGATTCGGTTGTACTCTTGTTGGCTGAAGAAGACAACAAGGTTACTTTGATTGCTGGTTGCTCTAAATCTGTAACATCGCGAGTAAAAGCCGGCGATTTAATCAAAACCGTTGCTCCTTTTGTGGGGGGCAAGGGTGGTGGTAGGCCGGATATGGCTCGTGGTGGTGGTACAGATGTGTCCGCAATTCCAGCGGCCATTACTGGTGCTTACGAATGGCTGTCGAGTCAGCTCGACAACTAATTCGAGAAATATTTGTCTAGTTCTAATAACGTTTAGCTATTAGAAGATATAACAATCGGGTCATTTGACTACCTGATTGTCGTCCGCAGGTTAACATTTGCGTAATATTATTGTTTAATGCGCCGGATTTTTCGACCAGAGGAATGTCTTCCTCTATAAATGGTTAAAGTGTAATCGAGATCTATACATGAGCTTGTTTGTTCAAAAATACGGTGGTACTTCGGTTGGCAGTGTTGAACGCATCGAAGCCGTCGCTGATAAAATCGCTGGCTTTAAAGCCCAAGGTCACGACCTTGTGGTTGCCGTTTCTGCCATGAGTGGTGAAACAAATCGTTTGATTGGTCTTGCCCAAGAAATTAGTAGCGCGCCAACACCTCGTGAGATGGACGTTTTGGTTTCTACCGGTGAGCAGGTCACAATCGCACTGTTGTGTATCGCGTTGCATAAACGCGGCATCAAAGCTCGTTCATACACCGGCCAGCAAGTGCAAATTCTTACCGACAGCGCGCACATGAAAGCTCGTATTAAGCATATCGATGTCGATAAAATCCGAGCTGACTTAAGCGAAGATACGGTTGTAGTCGTTGCAGGTTTCCAAGGTGTTGATGAAAATGGCAATATCACAACCTTGGGACGTGGTGGCTCAGATACCACCGGTGTAGCTCTTGCAGCTGCATTAAAAGCCGACGAGTGTCAGATTTATACCGATGTTGATGGTGTTTATACAACCGATCCACGTGTTGTGCCTGAAGCTCGTCGTCTCGATAAAATTACATTCGAAGAAATGTTAGAAATGGCCGGCCAAGGGTCAAAAGTACTTCAAATCCGGTCGGTTGAGTTTGCAGGAAAATATCAGGTCCCGTTGCGGGTTTTATCCAGTTTTAAAGATGGTCCTGGTACTTTAATTACATTAGAAGAGGAAAGTGGCTCTATGGAGCAGGTTGTTGTTTCTGGAATCGCATTTAACCGTGATGAAGCCAAAGTAACTGTTGTCGGTGTTCCGGATACCCCTGGAGCTGCCGCTAAACTTCTTGCTCCTATTGGCGCTGCTAATATTGAAGTTGATGTTATTGTTCAAAACGTTTCTGCAGACGGCACTACTGACTTAACGTTTACTGTGCACAACAACGATGTTGAAAAAGCACGTTCAATTTTGGAAGGTGTTGCTATCGAATTGGGCGCTAAGTCCATAAAAACCGACCCAAAAGTTGCCAAAGTATCGATTGTTGGTGTAGGTATGCGTTCTCATGCTGGTGTTGCTTCAACCATGTTCAACGCTCTTGCAAAAGAAAACATCAATATTCAAATGATTACAACGTCTGAAATTAAAATCGCTGTAATTATAGAAGAACGTTATTTAGAGCTAGCTGTTCGTGCGTTACACACGGCGTTTGGTTTGGATGATGACAAAATTTCTGAAGAATAACTCATAAATAGAGTTTTTCCTTTCAGAGCTAACAAAAACTGTGTGAGAATGTTAATTTCCAGTCCATTACCGTAAGATTTTGTAAAACCGGGCACGTAAAGAGGAAATTAACCTAAAAACTGCTTAATCTTGCTTAATTCGCGATCATATATTCGTGGCCGATTATAGGAACTCTGCAGCTACTGACTTTCGAGTCAAAAAGAAATCTATGGATATCCGATTGGTGTGCAGAAAAAGCTTCTATAAATAAAGCAGGGAGAATAAAGGAGAATTACCCATGTTGATCTTGACTCGCCGTATTGGCGAAACCCTAATGGTTGGTGATGAAGTTACAGTAACGGTTTTGGGTGTTAAAGGTAACCAAGTTCGAATTGGTGTTAACGCACCCAAAGAAATTGCTGTTCACCGCGAAGAAATTTACCAGCGTATTCAGCGCGAAAAAGAGCAAGAGCAAGAAAAATAGGTTTCACCTAATTTAGAATTACTATTCTCCTAAATGCTTTTCGCCCTATATTGATAGGAAGTCTCACACAGCGATCAGTAGGTTAGAGTTTTTGTTTTGATCACTTCTATTACGAAGTGATCAAAACTGCGTTAATTTGTTCGTAGTTTCTTCAAAATTTAATTCACTCACATAAAAGAGTAATTAAATTGCAGTTAAGTCTTTGAAATTTCAAAGTTTGTGGTATTATGCCGCGACATTTTGGAGAGGTGGCCGAGTGGCCGAAGGCGCTCCCCTGCTAAGGGAGTATACCCTAACCCGGTATCGAGGGTTCGAATCCCTCCCTCTCCGCCATTTTCTCTCATCTCCATTTTCTTTCATCTATAGTTTTACCATTCCCTCAAGGCCACTAATACACAGAAATATCTATTTACTGTGGATTTCTCTATTTCAATAATATCGATTATTTTAGTTGCTTCGTAGCGAACGGCTAAGTTTCTCTCAAGAAGTATTTTGGCTTTCGCCGGCAAGCTTGAATGAGTGGGTGCTCTAACAGTGGCCATATAGAAGCTGGTCTACAAAGCGGGCCATGGAGCTAGCTCGTAAAGTCCACTGGTTTGGAGTTTGGCACCTCAAATGTAGGAAAACTGTTCCAACATTTAGCAATTTATTTACGGAGAATTAGACCGAGTCTGAACGGTTCGATAATTGTGTTGCATTATTCCGGGTGTCTTTGGTTAATCTTGGAGCTTTCCCTAATAGATTGAGTTAATTTTTCGGCTCATCGTTTAATCGAATTGTTTAAAAATAAATTAGTGTAAGTATTCAATTGAATTAACTCGAAAAATATTAAATAATTTTCAAAAATAGTGTTGACGGAGCTGAAAATCGTCATTAATATACGCGCCTCTTCCACAGGGAAGACAACGAAACGCACTCGTAGCTCAGCTGGATAGAGTACTCGGCTACGAACCGAGCGGTCGAAGGTTCGAATCCTTCCGAGTGCGCCATTTCTTAAGTTGTCTTTACTTCACAAAAATTCACAGCTTATAAATCTTTCTACATAAATCTATCATTAAGTAATTGAACACTCTTAACGTTTAATTTTACTGTTATGGATTTATTTGATTCTCTAGATCAATACCCAATAAATTTATTACCGAAAGATGGTGAAGCTAATTACTACGGTGTAGTTTTGTCTCGTGGTCAAGCAGATCAATATTTTCAGACTTTATTGAATACAACACATTGGGTAAATGACAACGCGATTATTTATGGCAAACACCTAACGACCAAACGAAAAATCGCCTGGTATGGTGATCGTCCGTTTCGCTATACCTATTCAAAAATTACTCGCCAAGCTCTTGAGTGGACTCCTGTTTTATTGGAGTTAAAAAAATTCGCCGAAGAGCAAACACAAGAGACTTATAATTCTTGTCTAGCAAATTTGTATCACAATGGCAGTGAAGGAATGGCTTGGCACAGTGATGCAGAAAAAGACCTGCAAAAAAATGGCGCTATCGCTTCATTAACGTTTGGCGCTGAAAGAAAATTTTCTTTTAAACATAAAGTAACGCAAGAAAACATTTCTCAAGTTTTAGAACATGGCAGCTTATTGGTTATGAAAGGCGAAACTCAATCTCATTGGTTGCACAGATTGCCTCCCACTAAGACCGTTCATCCTGCTCGAATCAACCTTACTTTTCGAACAATTGCATATTGATTTCCAGAATTTGAAAACGTAGATTTAATGCGTTTTTAATTTTAGGAATTTAGTTATGAAAATTGTTTCTCTTACATTAATTAGTTTATTTCTTTCTTTAGTGTTACATCGAGTGCAGGTGGTGGTCGTTATACCATTGAGTCTGTGGGTGTAAGTGAATCTTCAGGTACCATCTATATAAAAGTGTCGCCAAATATTCCAGATACTACGTGTGATAGAAAATCAGAAGTGCGCGTAGAGCTGCAATCTTCAACTTTTTCCGATAAGGTTTATTCGGCTGCATTGACGGCTAAAGTTGCCAATTTAGAAGTTGCGTTGACCTATACCGACACATGCTTATTCAATGGGCCAACTTTAAAGCTACTAGAAATAATTTAATCAAATCTTTGCTTTTAAATTATTTATCTTTATAAACCTAACAGCGCATTTATTGAAGAAATTGTTTTAAGTCTTTAAATAAATGCGTATAACTATTTGTTGGTGAATGCTTTATACATTGATAGATTATTTAGTCGATTTAATTTAGAGGTATTTCCATTACAAGATACGCAGATTATGTGGCTTCTTGTAAGAGAAATAAATTTCATCGTCAATTAAATCTGATCAATTCATGTGTCTTTTTTCTTAACATTTAATCGCAATAAAAGCTCCGTTCGACCATCCTTGACCCATAATAAATCTAGCCATTTCTTTTAGTCATCAGTCTACAAGAATCCGTGATACGGACTCTCAAATCAAACGTTTGTCCGAACTAAAGTCTTAGGCTAATGTCAAAACCCGTTAATTTGTCGAACTGAGAGGGAATTATGCTGAACGTTGGTGTGAAAGTTAACAAATTCAAAATCGCCGTGGGTATTGCTGTAGCAGCGGTCTCTTCTCTTAGTCAAGCCCAGTCAGAGGTTACTGCCAAGACTTTAACCGATAAATTAGAGCATCCATGGTCAATGGCGTTTCTACCCAATGGCGATATGCTGATCACCGAGCGAGATAAAGGTTACATTCGTCGCTACTCACTCAAAGACGGCCTGAGCGAACCCCTTAAAAACGTCCCAGAAGTTGTAAACGACAACCAAGGCGGGATGCTCGGGATCACTATCGATCCTCATTTCAGCGACAATCAGACCATCTATTTTTGTTACTCCAAAGCGGGTGATGGTGGCTCAAGCAGCAGTGTCGCGCGAGCTAAGTTAACAGAGAGTGCGGTTTCCGATGTAACCACTATTTTTACTGCCAACCCCTTGGTAGATAACGGTTATCACTTTGGCTGCCGTCTAGCTTTTGATCGAGACCAGAAATTATTAATTACCTTGGGTGACCGCTATAAGTTTTTGAACCAAGCGCAAAACACCGATAATCACCTAGGTAAAATTGTTCGCATCAACCCAGATGGCTCTGTTCCTAACGATAACCCGTTTAAAAACGGCGTTGCGCCAGAAATTTTTAGCTATGGGCATCGTAACGTTCAGGGCATAACGATTCATCCAGAAACCCACGATATTTGGGCAATGGAGCATGGTCCTCGCGGTGGTGACGAAGTTAACTTGATAGAATCGGGCAAAAACTACGGTTGGCCTGTTATTACCTACGGAATTGATTACAGCGGCGCCACCATTTCAGATAAAACCCATCAAGAAGGCATGGAGCAACCTATTATTTATTGGGTGCCATCCATTGCGCCCAGCGGCATGACATTTTATAGCGGCGATAAATTTCCAGAGTGGAATGGTGACCTTCTGGTTGGCTCTCTCAAGTTCCGACACCTACATCGCGTAACAATGAATGGCAATACTCCGGGCGAACAATTCGAGTATTTAAAAGATGTAAATGAGCGAGTTCGTGACGTCGGCGTTGGCCCAGACGGATTGATTTATGTACTAACTGATGAACAAGAAGGTAAGTTAATTCAGGTATCGCCTAAATAGTTTTATGAAAGGAAACTCTGGATTAATCAGAGCTTCCTTTACGCAAGTTGTTAAGCGTTTCTAAGTTTTATTTCAGTGCTACGAGCTTCATTAGCCCCTGGTATCTTAGCCGGATTTGATACGTGAAAATACGCCATTCTCATCTGCTCCGCGCATCGTTTAGGGGGCATTCTTCCTATGCCAGTGCCAAGACCAGGGCAAACAATAGAGTTTATACGTGGGCCATTCAGCTTATTAAATTTGACGATTTCCAAAAGAATAGCTCGAAATGCTAAATACGCACTTAAGGTTTCAGAAATATTTGTAGGAATTCGCATAGTTGGTGCACAAATTAAAAAAGGCCATTTTTTATTATCTGTCTCTATAATTTCTGCAACACCCACAGGAAGCTCACCATGGTGATTGTTTAAAATAGCTCCCTGTGCTCGTTCTTCAACGATATCTCCTAATTCATAACGTATCGCAAGATCCAAACCGCCATCCATATACCCAAAGCTATTTGCGGGACTGACCATTGCGTCTGCGGGAATGCTAAAAAAGTCGCCATGAAATACCTCTATAGATTCCCACTCGCTAAAAGATTCTTGCCACGCAGAAATTAAATCCTCATTGGCATCAATTAAATATATTTTGCTCGGTAAGTTGCTCATGGTTCGTTTTACGTATAACTCCTAAATCTGGTGGCTCGCAAGTAAAAAACTATTTTTTAATGTCTATTAGTCTCTCAGATATATTGATTGATTTTTGATGTACTCGGCCTGTGGTTTTCCAAAAATCATAATCTTATTTTTCTATAATCATGGTCTTCAGTTAATATTAACCTTTAAAAAGATTTTGGTGGAAAGATTAAAATATGACTAAGATTCAAAGTGTAGAGGTACTTTTAGGAAAGCTATACTAATGCTCAGGGCTTTTTACTTAGATGAGTATTTTAAAGGTTTTCACCATGGACTTATAGCAAAAAATTAAACCTAAAAAATCATTACTGTGGAGCGCTGGTGTCAATTAATCACGAGGCTAAATGCTCCGATTAGTGATGGTTATAGTTGATTTTAAGCGGTGCCAACTTTGTATATTCCAGAACCGTTATCAAGCCAATACCCCGTACTTAGCATATAAACAGTAATGGCTATGAAGAGCAGTAGAATAAACAGTCCAAAGCACGTGTAGGTGCGATAATAGCCAATTTTAGTTTTATTATAGAGATTTAATTGGGCTAGAAATAAAGGAAAAAGAACTATAAAAAGACTAACACCGACAAAGATATGTGATAAATATTCTTCGTAGTAATACGGAACCCAAGACTCGTAAAAGATGAAAAACGCAAAATACTAAGCAAGAAAACCGGATACAATTGCGCATATTGACACTAATATTTTTCTCATACTGCCTACGCTCATAACATCCCGCTAAAGAGTAAGCCACCTGGTGGTGAGTAATATACTAGATAGATCAAAATAAAAATGTGGTTTCCCTGATTCGTGAGGTATATTCAGAATTTTTTTACCACATACAACACATACAAAGAGTTTATTCTCAAACACTTCCCTCTGATTAAATCATGGATGAGATAATCAGCGATTCCTATAATTGTAGGATTCGCATTTGGGCATGAACAAGCCTCAAGCAGGATTTATGGGCTTATTTTAAAGATAGCCCACCATCAATTACCAAAGTATGTCCCACTACATAGTCTGCTGCTGACGAACATAACCATTCGATTGCTCCGGCTATTTCGTCGGGTTTAGCAAATCGACGCGAAGGGACTAAAGTCTCTATTTCATTACGCAATTTAGGATTGCCACTTGCCCGTTCTTCCCACCTTTCCGTCCAAGTCGTTCCCGGTGCTACTGAATTAATTCTGATACCTTTAGAAATTGCTTCTAATGCCAGCGAGCGAGTTAAACTGTCAATACCATGTTTAGATGCGCCATACATTGCTGCGTTTGGGGTAGGACGAATTCCATTTATTGAGGTTAACTATACATCCACCTGTGCCCATGAGCTTTAATTCTTGCTGAATACATAATACCGGGCCTAAAAAATCTGCATTTATTGTTTCTATGAGGGCATCTTGATCGCAGTTCATGAACTCACCGTCTGATGCTATTTTGGGTGAAGCGTTATTAATAGCGATATCAATGCAACCATAGCGTTTAGCGATATATTCAAAAAGCTCCATAACGCTATTTTTAGATGAAATGTCGCACTCTTTAAAATCAACTTCTTTTAAATTTGGGTATTGGTTTAATGCATCAGTCCAAGCAGAAAAATGCCTTCCACAGGCGACAACAATGTATCCATGGGCAACAAATCGCTTAACTGTCGCTAAGCCTATTCCTTTACCGCCACCTGTGACTAAAGTAATTTTCATGAACTTTTTCCCAAAAGGCCGTGTGTCAACGACAGTTAACGTTCGCAACTTAGGATAAACCGCGTGAATTCATAAACCAGCGCGATACTTTTTACCATAAAGAAGGTAAGCTGGAACACACACTTTTCCTCTCTCGCCAAGAAGATGGTCCAGTATGTATAACTAGCTAACCCACGGAGAATGAAGGTTTAGCGGAAGGCGAGTATGCTTAAAGTTGTTATATTCCATTATGCGATGGGCTCTAAATCTTTTGGGTAAGAGCGAAACTCCTCCCATTGTTTTTTACTTAGCTCACCTTTAAATTCACGCGAGTTCCAGGCGCGATTTAAATGCGCGTAAACATGCGCAACACACACAGCATATGACTCAACATCAATTTCGCCACTCTCTTGCATTTCTCTGATGAGATCTACCAAATGCTCGTGAGCATCTTCCAGTCCACTCATTAGCTGACTTCATTCGTATCGCTGGAAACTCTAGGTTAATCAGAGTTTTCTATACATTTTAAATACAAACAATCTTCATTCCATTGTTGAATTTACCGCTTTAAATACGAGTCAATAAATTAAAAATTTATCACAGTTTAACGCTTACTATGAAGAATTAACGGAATTAATTTTTCAAAGGAAAAGACAATATATTGGTTATTAAGAAAGCCACTTAATGCTTTAGTTCACAGAAGCTTCACCCACCAAGAACAACCAATTTTAAAGACAGCGCAGTGGTAAAATTCAACAGAAATATACAAAGAAAGACATATTAGGCTGCGATTATTCAAGCCGAAAAAGATTTGCGATTTGCGTTAAAAGCGAAGTAAAACGCAAATTGAAAGGTGCTTTTAGCCTCAGGTATATTGCCTTGATAGGGCATACAAACTAGAATTGTACGGAATTGCCGTACATTTGGTGGAGAATATGGATACAGTTACAGTAAACCAGTTTAGAGACAAATTAAAATCTTTTGTAGAACAAGTAGTTACCAATCATACGCCGCTTAAAGTAACTCGGCGGGCAGGTGAAGCATTTGTGGTAATGAGCGCTGACGACTGGGAAAGAGAGCAAGAAACCCTATACGTTTTGCAAAATAGTAGCCTAATGAAGCAGATAGCTGAATCATTAGCAACACATAATAATAAGGCCGGTTATACCCCTACCAAAGAGGAAATGAATGAGATCACTGGTATTTGAGGGTAAAACTTGGGAAATCTATGAAGAGCTTCGCGACAAAGACAAAAAGCTACACAAATCCTTGTGTAAGCTTCTAAAAGAAATGCTCAGAGATGATCCGGGTGTTGGCATGGGAAAACCCGAGCAGCTTCGACATAACCTCACTGGATTTTGGTCCAGACGAATATCACAGAAAGATCGCCTGATTTATAAATACGACGACAACGCTATTTATATCTTTGCTATTGGTGGACATTACGACGACCATACTAAATGAATGTGGTCTAAAGCCTCAACTACAGAAACCGACTTAACGTAATTGGCTGTTCTAGCTCCGATAAAACGGACACGCTTATTTTTATTCTGCCAATTGCTCGTATTAGTTTGAGGCACCTTCTAGCTAGGTCTGCTAAGACGTATCCAATTCCATACATTCGGAATTATTTTTGATATTTCGGACCTCAATATTAAACACTACAACCTTTCGCTCATGATGCCAGCTAATTGACATGTAACAGCTGTTAAGTAAGGGATAAGCTCTGTTGAGAAAGTTCAACCTATAACGTGACCAATATTGGCTTGCCTTATCTATTTTGGTAGTTGCTTGGGGATGAAGTACTATATCAATCTAACAACATGTGCTGTTAGTTGAATTTCCTAGATGCGTAAAATGCCACTATTACAGGGGCTGCTAAAAAAAGTGCTACTAGAGTTACTTCATAAAATGGTTGCAGAAACGAGCTATTTTGAAATAGCTTTGCTGCAAAATAGCTTGTTACTAGGCCCAATAACCAAACAGATAAATAACCACCTACAATACTTACAAGCCAATACTTGGCTGATCGAACAGTGACGCTTGTAAATTGGATTACTGCTGCCGACACAAATATGGGCCATAGAAACGATATCCATAGAAAAATTACACCACCTAGTCCAACACCATCCATCACCTCTGTAGCTTATACACGTATTAAGGAATGATTTGGTGTGCAGAAAAAACCAACTGAACAACATGCATGTTAAATTTTTGAAAGCTTGCCAAGTGCAATACTTGCTGCACTAGATAAACGCTGCCATTTAATTCGGTAATATTTACCCAAAAATCAAAGCATGAAATCTGTAACACAACACCAATGTAATTACATTGCGAAGCAACTTAATCAATAATCCAACGATATTTGCAGTATAAAACGCCAGAGCAAATATATAATAAACACTAATTATTTTTTCGCAGTTCGAGCTTGAATTCAGGAGCTTTCGTGACCAAATCCAATACGCTGCCAAGCTTCTTTGAATTGCGGCAGATCGTATGATGTCGGTTGCAGCCAGTAAGATACTCGACCATCTTTTTCTCCGCGATGCGCTAATGACTTTACCTCTTCTGGAAGCAGCACGAATACATTGGGTTCTTTTGAAACATTGTTTACGATGAGCCAGAAATCACCCATGATTTTATCAAGGGAATTTCCAAGAGGCACTGGATTGCGCTTTGAAAGTGCCTTGACTTGAACACCGATAAAATCTGTGCCTTCTTTGTTGTAAGCGATTATATCAATGCCCCTTGCATTCCGAGCTGTCGGCATAACATTCCAGCCCATACAAGAAAGTTTGTAACAAGCGTAGTACATTCCAATATTGCCGGTTACTTGGGTTTCTAATTTCACATTGAATTCCTTTTACGCTTAATGCTGCCGACAACGGTTAACGACTTCTGGCAAGTCCTGTTCTCATAGCACACGATTTTGATTGGTTTTGCTAAGTATTTGATAGCGCTGCAAAAATTTTTACCACACAGTCTATTTGTTCTTGAGTGTCAGGTACCGCGGCGCCCCTGCATTTAGATATATGTTCGATGGATTCTTGTGGCTCAAAACCGCAATGCAGTAATACACCTGCTGCTACGACACCAGTTCTACCTATATCCGCTCGGCAGTGTATTACTGTATTTAACCCGTTGGCAGCATCAGTTTGACCCATTTGTTAACTTTTTCCACGCTAACAACTGCTTATATTCATCACTTGAGATAAATTGCTTGGGCAGGTAATAGGCACAATTTTTTGAGATAAACAAAAGTACAAAATCTTTAGATAATTCAATTCTTGGAATATTCTCCCAACCAAGTTCTACGCTGAACCCCTCACCGAAGATCTTAACTCCCTTTTCTGATATTTCGTAATGTTGCTTCTGTTGTGCGCTAGGATTTGAATTAAATGCTTTTCGAAGCTGAAAATATTGTATTGCCGGCGTGAATACCAACGGGTAGCCGAACATCAAGAATAGCAGCAGCCAAGTTGGTATAAAACCGAACTCCAATTGAGTAAAGCCTTCACCTGCATAGATTTTTAAAATTATAAAAATCAGGGGTAAGCCTATAAAAAAGCCATAAAACAACTTAGCGCCAGTCGTTTTGTGGAAGATCTGACGCGAAGCCTTGAATTGGTTTTGAAAATTATTTTGAAATGATTTAGTGATCATATCCATACTTAAAGTTAACGCTTTTAGTAACTGTTGTAGTGTAGGTACGAAGTGCCGTAACAGAGATCTAGTACCATAGGAGCGAGGCTGGCTAAAATTATTATGTTTTGCGAATTCATAAACTAACCGCGACACTTTTTGTATTAAAGAAAGCAAGCTGGAATACACAATTTTCCTCTCCCGCCAAGAAGATGGTCCAGTATGTATAACCAGCTTACTTATGAAGAAAGAGTAACGTTTTCAACATTAAAGTTGCAAGGTTTATCCATTCGCAAGATTGCTACACTTATGGGGCGTCATTTCTCAACTCTATATCGAGAATTAAAGCGCAACTGTTGTTATGTGACCGATAGTTTATCGGCCTAGTAAGGCTGAAAGACGTACGCGCGCTTGAAGGCGTCGATCTCGAAGAAACAAACGCGTCACTCAAGACGATTTTCAATGCGTAAAAGAATTGCTCGCTAAAAAGTGGTCACCTGAACAGATTTCTGGATATATTCGATGGTTTAAATTACTGAGATGCGCAATCAACTAAGAAAATATTTATCAATGCATTTGGGAAGATAAACGTAACGGAGGTATCTTATGGCAACATCTCAGACAATCATCTAAGAAACGCCGTAAACGGTATAACGCTTATGATAGACGTGGCCGATTAACTAACAAAAAGTTTATTTCTGAACGACCTTGTCGCGATTAATACGACTAAATTTTTTACCTTTAAACACAGGATTCTCTTTGTCAGAATATGCCTCATGATCCGCTACGTCTTGTGATTTATTAATAACATCACTCCAGTTGGTTTTATCTTTAATTTTGTTTCTAGTTATGTCGTCTTTCGTTATCTTAGTCTTTTTCATTTTTATTCCCTCTTTTTTTCGCAGGCTTAAATTTCTCTAAATCTGATTCAGACTGTAAAGGTGCGTCAGGATCTGACTTTGCATTTTCTCGAACTTCTTTTTCAGTCATATTCTTTAATCGTTCGTAATCGGTCTTATCCTGCATTTTTTCAAGTTCTTCTTTTGTATATTTTTTTATAGCCATATTTAAAGCCCTCTCTTGTACGAACGATATTTTGCAATTTCACTCCGTTCCGCTCTACGAGCTGAAATTAACCTAATAATATCGCCTTCATCTCTCTGTATATACAACGAAAACAATACCCGGACGAGCTTGTCCGATGATTTGATACCTATCTTCACTGGTCGAATGGAGATAGTCATAAGCTTCAATTGCATTTGGATCATCGAAAACTGAGATTACCGAAACAAAGTCGATTCCATGCTTTTTAATATTCGACTCTCTTTTATCTTCATCCCACTCAAAATTCATTAAAAGTCCCTCAGGTGTGATTTATATTTTGTAGTGGTTTAATAATCTCGTACCAGCTTGTAGGGTAAACTGCCCCAAACAAAGGAACCTACAAATGGCCTATAAA
>NZ_BAAGIE010000033.1:0-42436 GCF_054658275.1 Sessilibacter sp. MAH3
CAATCACTTACCGTTCTTGAAATTGGCGACACATCCTTGTGTCGCGAGAAACTCTAGGTTAATCAGAGTTTCCTCTACTTTATTGATGACTAATTTCTTGTCTAATTTAGCAGTTGTTTAGTAGCTGTTTATTACCCAGTAAAGTCGCGGTACGCTAAAATTTCAATGGGATTGATCTTTAAAAATAGGCTAATTATTCTCATTTAGTTTAACGAATTTTGGAACGAGTATTATAATCTTTAGTTTGGTGGCTATTTGATGCTTAAAAATTTTTGTTTTATGCGTATAATCGGCGCCATAATTTAGTATTTGCTTAATACCTGCACTTATATAACAAAAATGATATTTGGGATTTGTGAGACGAGGAAGTCATGGGGCTAAAGTTGGAGCTACATAACATCCAATGTGAGAGGGACGATCGGATACTTTTTTCCGGATTAAATGCCGTTTTTTCGGCCGGGGAGGTAATTCAGATCGAAGGACCAAATGGTTCTGGCAAAACCACACTGTTACGTGTTTTGACGACTCTATCCAGCGATTACTCGGGCGATATCCTTTTTAACGAACAGCCTTTTTCTCAAGCCAAGTTCGAGTTCCTTTCTAATTTACTGTTTCTGGGCCATGCTCCAGGTGTTAAAAAGTCTCTTACACCTCTCGAAAATCTGCTTTGGTATCAAAGAGCCGCTGGTGTTGTTTCTAAAGAAAACTTAATGAACGCTCTGGCAGCTGTTGGCTTAGCCGGTTATGAAGATGTTGCTTGTTTTCAGCTGTCAGCTGGTCAGCAACGTCGAGTAGCGTTGGCGCGACTTTATTTTGATCCTTCACCTTTATGGATTTTAGATGAGCCTTTCACAGCGATTGACAAGAAAGGCGTGACCGCGTTGGAGGCGCTTATCGAAAAGCGCGCACTGGCCGGCGGAATCGTGATTTTAACAACTCATCAAGATATGGCGTTTGAAGGGTTAAGAAAAATTGACTTACGCGATTATCGTACGCAAACGACTATGGCCTGCGAGGCGGCTCAATGACCACGGTGAATACTCAGCAGTCTAAAGGAGTTGTTCAAGACGTGTCGTTTTGGGCCGGTTTTTTGGCGACGTTCCAAAGAGACATTACACTTGCTTATCGCAATCAGGGCGAGTTGTTTAACCCTCTTATCTTCTTTCTGATTGTGATCACCATGGTGCCTCTAGGCATTACACCAGACCCCAAAATGCTGGCGGTTTTGGCTCCTGGGATGATTTGGGTTGTGGCTTTGTTGGCGACACTTTTATCGCTTGATGGGTTGTTTCGGTCAGATTTTGAAGACGGCACGCTTGAGCAAATTATGCTGTCACCCAATCCTCTCTATTTGACGGTGCTTGCCAAAGTTGTTGTGCATTGGTTGGTTACAGGTTTGCCTCTGACACTGCTCGCACCTGTACTCGGTGTCATGCTTTCACTACCTGCGGAAGGTTATGGAGCATTGTTGTTATCGTTGTTTTTAGGAACGGCAACATTGAGTTTGATTGGCTCAATTGGCGCAGCTTTGACGGTGGGACTTCGTAAAGGCGGTTTACTGTTGTCTCTAATTGTTATGCCTCTGTATGCGCCGGTTCTTATCTTTGGTGCTAGCTCTGTGAGCAGTGCTATTGAGGGTATTGGTATTTCCAGCCAAGTTGCGGTTTTGGGTGCTTTCTTAGCGTTTGGTTTAATGTTAGCGCCTTTTGCAACGGCGGGTGCATTGCGGGTTGGTGTTAACGGTTAGAGGAATGTCGAGCAAATAGCCTTACAATGAATCTCTATTGCTGATTCTTACCGTAAAGGGGCGTAAAGTTCGGTAAAAATTGCCGTGTTTCATTTTTATTCAGAGTGTAAATCGGTGAAATACCTATATCGACAGCGCTTAAAGTCATAAGGTATGTGTACCTTGAATCTACTCGATTATAGAGTCCCTGTGTAAAATCTTAGGAAATGTGTGGTTAACGTGCTTTCGGCGCGCTTGAGGATAGAAAAATGGCTTGGACATGGTTTCATCAATTGGGATCTCCCAGATGGTTCTACGAAAAAAGTACGGCATGGCTGCCTTGGCTAATTTCAATCGCCTTAATTCTATTGGCTGTGGGCTCGATTTGGGGTTTAGGTTTTGCTCCTGCCGATGCCAAGCAAGGTAATAGTTATCGTATTATTTATATTCATGTACCTGCGGCTTTCTTGGCTCTAGCCGGTTATTACATCATGGCAATCAGTGGTGCCATAGGTATGATTTGGCGCATGAAAGTGTCGTTTGTGGTACTGCGTGCTGCTGCACCTATAGGCGCAATCCTGACCTTTGTGTCTTTGTTCACAGGAGCAGTTTGGGGAAAGCCAACTTGGGGAACCTGGTGGGTTTGGGACGCTCGAATCACATCAATGTTGATTCTGTTTTTTTTGTATTTGGGAGTAATGGCTCTACAAAATGCTTTTGAAAGTGAAGATGCAGCGAACAAGGCCAGCGCTATTTTGGCGTTGGTCGGCACCGTAAACATTCCGATCATCTACAAGTCGGTTGATTGGTGGTACACCCTGCATCAACCAGCAACGATTAAGTTTACCGAAGCAAGCACCATTGATCCTTCAATGAAATATCCTTTGTTGATCATGGTTATTGGTTTTTACGTATTGTATGCAACTGCGTTGATTCTAAAAACACGCACTGAAATCCTACAAAAAGAACGTAAAGCGAAGTGGGTAAAGGATCTTGCCCTAGCTTCTTAAGTTTAGATTTGAGAAGCGGTAAATCTGCGGTTATTACCGTAGATGTTAGGGAAAATAACAATTAATAGGTTAGTTAATGCAATTTCAATTCGACAATCTATCAGAATTTTTTAATATGGCGGGGCATGGACCCTACGTTTGGGTGTGTTATCTAGTAACCTTTATCGCTATTGGTTATTTGTTAATCGCGCCCATTCGAACACAGAAAAAGCTTTTGAAAAGCTATAAACGTCAGGAACAAGTTGCTCAATCCGAGAATTCTGATGCTCCTGCATCAGTGACGGAAGCTAAGCAAAGTTGGTAAATCTATCCGTTCTAAAGTGATTCAATCATGCATGCTGTAAGAAAACAACGTCTGTACTTGGTGTTATTCATCGTCGCTTTTGCTTCGATTGCAATTGGCTTAATTGTTTTTGCTTTGCGCGAAAACATTAACCTGTTCTATCCACCTTCTAAAATTGTATCGGGGGAAGCTCCCGTCAATAAACATATTCGTGCTGGCGGATGTGTGCTTCCAGGTTCGGTGGTTCGGTCTGATGCTGGCTTAGAAGTCGAATTCGCCATTACCGACGGAAACTCACAGGTTAAGGTTTTGTACAGCGGAATCTTGCCTGACTTGTTTGCCGAAGGTGAAGCGGCTGTAGTGAGTGGCGAAGTCACAAAAGATGGTATTTTTAAAGCTTCTCAAGTGTTGGCCAAACATGATGAAAATTATACGCCACCAGAAGTTGCGGATATGGCCGGTGACGGTGTAGATCATCAAAAGACTTGTGAGGTAATTCCTTATGATTCCTGAGATCGGTCACTTTAGCCTTATTTTGGCGTTATTTTTGTGTATTTTTCTTTCTATAGCGCCGCTCGTTGGTAGTTTTACCGGCCAAACCTTATTAATGCAGTCTTCGCGTTCGCTTGCGACAGGTTTCTTTGTGTTCTGCACGATAGCCTTTATTTGTTTGGCAATAGCCTTCGGTCAAGATGACTTTTCGGTTGCGTACGTTAGCCAAAACTCCAACAGCTTGCTGCCGATCTATTACAAGCTTTGCGCAGTATGGGGTGGTCATGAAGGATCATTACTGCTATGGGCTTGGATGTTGTCAGCTTGGACGTTTGCGATCACTCTCTTTAGTCGTAATCTGCCGTTAGAAATGCTCTCCCGCGTTTTATCGGTAATGGGCATGATTGCGGTTGGTTTTTTACTTTTTACTCTATTAACGTCAAATCCGTTTGATCGTCTGTTGCCTGATCAACCCGCAGAAGGGTCGGATTTGAACCCGCTTTTACAAGATCCTGGTTTCATCTTCCATCCGCCCATGCTTTACATGGGATACGTAGGATTCTCTGTAGCCTTTGCCTTCGCAATTGCCGCACTAATTGGCGGCCGATTAGATAGCGCGTGGGCACGCTGGTCTCGTCCTTGGACAACGGTGGCTTGGTCTTTTTTAACCTTAGGTATCGCCCTAGGGAGCTGGTGGGCTTATTACGAACTTGGCTGGGGTGGTTGGTGGTTCTGGGACCCCGTCGAAAACGCATCACTGATGCCGTGGCTGGTTGGAACTGCCTTAATCCATTCTCTAGCCGTAACCGAAAAGCGTGGCGTGTTTAAAAGCTGGACGATTTTATTAGCGATATTTGCCTTTTCTTTAAGCTTGCTGGGTACCTTCTTGGTTCGCTCTGGAGTAATTACCTCCGTTCATGCATTCGCTACAGATCCGGCACGGGGAACCTTTATATTAATTTTCTTACTTTTCGCCGTTGGTGGATCTTTATTGCTGTACGCTTTTAGAGCTCCGCAAGTGAAAAGTATCAGTCGTTTTGACGTGTTGTCACGAGAAACGCTTTTACTTGGCAACAACGTTTTGTTTGTGGTGATGTCGGCTACCGTGCTGCTGGGTACTTTGTATCCTTTGATTGCCGATGCGTTGGGGTGGGGGCGAGTATCGGTTGGGCCTCCATATTTTAATGCGTTATTTGTGCCTCTAATGGCCATTGTTTGCGTGTTGCTGGGTATTGGTCCTTTGGCGAGCTGGAAAAAATCTCCGCTCAAATACATTCAAAATCTTCTGTTCAAGCCTTTAACCATTAGCGTTATTTTGGGCTTAATCTTTCCGGCCGTGTATGGCGATTCTTACTCAATATCGGCTGCTATTGCGGCGATTTTAGGTATTTGGATTATCGCAACCACTGTGGCTGAAGTGATTCATAAAACACGCAATGCGAGCAGTTTTGTCGCGGGTTTGCGACGTCTGACTCTGAGCTTTTACGGAATGGTATTTGCGCATTTAGGCGTTGCGGTAACGGTTCTTGGCGTCACTCTTAATACCATTTACAGCGAACAAAAAGATGTGCGAATGGACCCCGGCGCTACGGTTGAGGCTGGTGGTTACGAGTTCCTGTTCTACGGTGTTGAACAGGTACCTGGGCCAAACTATACGGCCCAGCGCGGCAAAATTGAAGTGAGCTCAGATGGTAAGGTGCTTGAGATACTTATGCCTGAAAAGCGTAACTATTTTTCGGGCGGCCCTAGCATGACCGAAGCTTCAATAAACTCGAATTTATTCCGAGATATTTATATTGCGCTGGGCGAGCCTCTAACTGGTGGTTCTTGGGCAATGCGAGTTTACTTTAAACCTTTTGTCGCCTGGATATGGCTTGGTTCGGTTTTCATGGCCCTAGGTGGTTTTATGGCAATTGCCGATAAGCGCTACCGTGCTCATGTAAAACGCAAAAATCCAGCGGTCGAGACGGTACAAAGCTCAAGTGCGGATCAAGTCGATACTGATCTCGCCGGAGCAAAAGTCTAAGGCAAATTAAACGTAATGGTTCAATCAGTCCACTGTCGATTTCTTACACGCGGCAGTGGTG
The DNA here is from genome assembly GCF_054658275.1 of Sessilibacter sp. MAH3. Taxonomy (NCBI): domain Bacteria; kingdom Pseudomonadati; phylum Pseudomonadota; class Gammaproteobacteria; order Cellvibrionales; family Cellvibrionaceae; genus Sessilibacter; species Sessilibacter sp. MAH3. Next base: position 5,599 of record NZ_BAAGIE010000033.1, read on the forward strand.
GATGGGTAATATTTTGGGCAGATTAAAACTCTTTATACCTTTGGCGGTATTTTTGGTACTGGCGGTATTTTTTTATCGCGGCTTATCTCTTGATCCCACAGAGATGCCAAGCGCTCTGATCGATAAACCGGTTCCTAATTTTTCATTGGCAAATCTAGAAAACCCTGAAAGTAACATCACTCAAAATGACTTGAAGGGTAAACCTTATTTGTTGAATGTTTGGGCTACTTGGTGTGTTGCCTGCCGTCAAGAGCACCCCTACTTGGTAGAGCTTGCGGAACAGGGTGTGAATATTTACGGCATGAACTACAAAGACGACACCGAAGAAGCCAAGCGATGGCTTGCTAGGCTTGGCAATCCTTATTCTATGAACATTGTTGATGATGAGGGTAGGCTGGGTTTGGATTTGGGAGTATTCGGTGCTCCGGAGACCTATGTCGTTGATTCAGAAGGGTTCATCCGTTATAAGCACATTGGTGTTGTTACCAAGGACATTTGGCAAAGTAAAATCGCGCCTATTTATTCCTCTTTATAATTTCTTTTAGCGACTTATTTTGAGAAGCACAAAACAAGAGCCACACATCTGTGGCTCTTGTTTTATGTACTATTTCATTATCTTTTTATTCCTACCAATTTAATTCTTTTTTTATTAGAAATACTTAAATTAACCAGTTTCTATAATTTTATCCCGTACAAAATAAAATGTTAGAACGCATATCCAGTGTTGGGTAATTGATGTAGGTGAATAATTCTAATAAAAATTATTCAAGGTAGAGAATAAGCATAATTCGACATCCAATACCTTTATACGAGACCTTTGCGTGTGACCTTTGCGTGTGACCTTTGCGTGTGACCTTTGCGTGTGACCTTTGCGTGAGTAGTCCCGTTAAATACCTAAGAATTTTTGATTATTTGAAATCCAGGTTTTGCCTGCAACCCCAAAATACCCGTCGTCAATTTGAATGATAATAAACCCCAGAAACTCCAATGATATTGGAAGGCTCATTGCCATTTTCTGCACTAGACTTGGAGAGCGATAATTGAATTAAAGGTTCCTAAGGTATGTTTGCGATAACATTCCGGGAAGCCTTTGGGTTTGACTTAATAGAAATAGCGAGGAATCGTCTACTCGGTTTTGTTATTACGTGAGCTACTTGGTGATAGTCACGTATTTGAAGAATTAAGGGGGAGTTTAGGCTTTATGATTTAGAGGTTCACGGCGTTTTTTTTACACCGTACCACTGGCATTGCAGGTATGCCAACGACAGTTTGATTTGATGCAACTGGTTTTGTGACAACAGAATTTGCACCTACTCTGACATTATCACCAATCTTTAGCGGCCCAAGAATTTTTGCGCCCGCGCCTACATCTACGTGATATCCAAGCTCTACCTTTCCTGCCAAGGTGACTTGTTGAAAAATCAAACAATTCGCACCAATAACCGCATGTGGATGAATCACAATGCCGTTCGGGTGCGGCATTAATAGACCACCACCAATTTGGCAATTAAGATCTATTTCTGCACCAGTAACCACGGTCCAAAATCGGTGACGAAGTACGCAAAGCTTCATGAAAAGAGTCGACAGAGCATCGCCTTTCATTTTGAGCTTTTGATAATCCCTTATTGATAAAAGCAATTTGCGACTGGGATCCCAAAAACGTCTGGGTTTTTCTCGATCCCATATTGGCGTCTGCCAATCTACATCATTCTTCACTTTTGAATCCATTTGTCCTACAGCTCCACAGCATGGATAGAGTCTAACATAGTGAGTTTCATAATCGAAAGCTAACAAAAATACCTTGTTAATAATAACGAGTAGCTCACGCTAATTTAAACTGGTATTCAAGTAAGAAAAACGATTAACCTGCGCGGTCTTGAATATTAAAATAACAAGTCGTCTAATATTTCACTCCAAATCTAACCAAACAGCACCGGTTAAAATACTATTAATCGGGCTGTATCAAATCCTTTGGTTCACCGAAAGACCTATAAAAGACAATGTTGTTCATTTCATTTTAGATTTTTAAAGCACTTTTGTGCTTACGTTCTCAGGGTAAAAGTGTTGCAGGTATGGTTTTGTTCAAATAATTAGATTGAATATTAAAAAACATCCGGTGAGCATGTTTACCTAAAGACCTGAGCAGACTCGTTACGATGCGTGAATTTTCAGAGCTTTAGACAATTATAAATTATTATTTTTTGATACTTCTAAAATCATTCTTAAACTCCCGGCTTGAATGACCGGCAGTTAAACGGGTATTTTTTTTGACGTCGTCTGCTATTTTGACTATACCTTCTAAGTGTCGATGTTTTAATTTATGCAACGATTTAGGGCTGCGCCGGATATGACTAAGGCTAATAAAGTGTTGTCCGGGATTGCCGGTATTTGGGGCTCAAAAGATTCATTTGCGAGAACTGAATCTGATTCAGTAATATTAAATGTGCTTTTACAGATTAGTTTTATTTTTGAATCTGAATATGCGTTTGTATGGGATTGCACAGATATTCAAAGCAATGCAGACATCAATAAAATGTCCCTGGTGGGTTCCTCTGTAATAGAGAATGGTATTTTTAAAAAAGTTTTTAATAAAAAAAATGACTTTACAATAAATACAATTTTTTTAGACCGAATGCGTCGCTCTAAATGCATTTCGTTATTATCAAATGAATGTGAAGGTCTAAATTTTCCAGAAAATAAAATCCTCTACGATAGTTACACGTTTTTACCTCTGTTAAATAAAGGCACCATACGATTGATTTTTGTTATGTCTGCGCCTAAAAAAATGGTGGAGCTTAATAATAATCAAGCATTGACTCGGCTTTTTCTTGCCCTGAGGGCTTTCCTTAACGCTTTAAGTACAGATGTTGGGAATCGTTTTTTAGAACAAAATTCTTGGGGAGCGGTCCTGCCGCAACTGGAGACGTTTTGTGATTTATTGTTCGATTGTATTGTAGCGTATGACCGAAATGACAAAATATTATTTGTTAACACTCCAGCAGTAGACCTTTTAGGTGCTAGCAAATCAACGCTAGTTAATAAAAACATTGATACATTTATTGGGTCTTTTTTTGAACAGAGAGAGGAATCTTTTCTTCGTAATGAAAAGGATCTTCAGTTGTTGAGTCAGTTGAGTTCGAGTTTCCATGGATTTCAGCGCGCCAATATTGTCGCTTATGACGGTTCTAAAGTGGAGGTCGAGGTAAGAAGTTTTCAATTTTGCACAGGGCTCCACATTGTAAGAGGCCTGGCCATGAGAAAGGTCAACGCATTAGCCCTCGCAAATTCCGAATATGAAGTACGCTACTTGCATCAAAAGGCACTGACCAATCTTGCTCCGGTGGGATTAATTCAATTGAACAGTCGCTGGGAGTGCTCTTATGTTAATGATTTTTGGTGTGAATTGTCTCATTTATCACCCGAAGAAAGCGTTCAATTGGGGTGGATTAATGCAATTCATCCAGACGATGTTCGAGAAGCTCTTAATAAATTGAGAAGTGAGTTAAGCAATAGTGGTAGTTATACCTGTAATCTTCGGTTGCAGTCTCCCCTAGGCACGATCATTTGGGCACGTATAGATGCCCGATGCTTAATTTCAGAATACGGAGAGGTTAGCGGTGTAATTCTCAGCGCCCAAGACATCACTGACAATTTGCGCAAAGAGAAAAAACTAAAAGATATTGCCGAACGAGATCAGTTAACAGGTTTAGTTAATCGAAGCTTTTTTCATGATCGACTTGAGGTCGCAATTCAAGGAATACACCGTTATGGCATGGTTGGTCTTTTTTTTATTGATTTAGATAAGTTTAAATCAATTAACGACACTTTCGGACACGAAACAGGAGATCGGCTTTTAAAAGAAGTGGCGAAACGCTTGACCAGTTCATTACGACGAGTCGATACTATATCGCGTTTGGGGGGAGATGAGTTTACGGTAATTCTTACCAATCTACACAATCCTCAATCCATCAATTCTACCGCAGAAAAACTAATTTCTACCTTTAAATCCCCGTTCATTTTGGGTGATAGAACAATCTATGTAACTTGTAGTATTGGTATTGCCGTTGGTGACAGTGCTAATGTAAACGTAGTTACGTTGGTGCGTCAGGCAGATGCTGCTTTGTATAAAGCTAAGAATGCTGGTAGAAATCAATTTCGATTTTATACCGCAGAACTGGATAAGGATGCAGCGACGTTATTGTATTTAAAACAAAGCTTAAAAGAAAATCCTACGGGAGACTTTAAAGTTTTGTATCAACCTCAAATAGATGTGCTCTCAAATAAAATAGTAGGCGTAGAAGCACTGGCGCGTTGGTCATTAAAAGGTGTAGAGCCTATTTCGCCAGATGTCTTCATTCGAATTATCGAAGATTCCGGACTGATTGATGAGTTTTCACGGTGGTTGTTTGAAGCTGTGTTTTATGAATTATCTCTTTGGATCTCAAAATCTCTCGCCGTTGATAATATTAAAATATCCATAAACATATCAGCAAAACAATTAAGAAATTCAGACCTTGTTACCGTGTTAATGGCGTTATGTGATAAATATAAATTTAACAGTAATGTTTTTACACTGGAAGTAACGGAGACGGCTTTAATTGACGATCCTGAACAGGCAAGCCGAGTTCTATTCGATCTGTCTCAAGCCGGTTTTACGATTGCGTTAGACGATTTCGGTACCGGATATTCCTCGCTCTCTCACCTGCGTACAATGCCTTTAGATTATGTGAAGATCGATAAGAGTTTTATAAAAGACGTTGTACACGATGAAGAAGATGCCAAGATCGTTAAGGCCATTTTATCTTTGGCGAAGGCCTTAGGAATTGGAGTGGTCGCGGAAGGTGTTGATCAACTTAATATTAAAAATTGGTTAGAACATAACGAATGTTTTTTACAGCAAGGTTTCTATTTTTCTGAACCCATTACCAGTCAAGAGTTGATTGAACATTGGTTGTTGTAAAAATGTATTTGAGTACTTTCTGAGTAAAAACAACTATTGCTGATTAATATAGGAAATATTAAATTTTTAGAAATAATGTTGTGTGAAAATTCAGAAATGTAACAAAAAATATATTTTTTATAACTGGCTGACTGGTGGTTGAGCTTCGATAATTATTTTTAAAAAATTGTAGACCGGTATTCACGATGATGTATCTGAGTTAGTATAGCGGCTAATAATGCTTCAATAATAACTGTTAGTTTGACGCATAATTATACATTATCCCGTGAAATAACCTATGAGCGAGCAATTTGAAAATAGCTGTGCATTTGCGCAGCCTTCTTATTATGTGGGTATTGGCGCATCCGCCGGCGGTTTAGAGGCGCTAGCTGAATTTTTTAGTCATTTACCTGAAGGTACAGATGCGGCGTTTATTGTTGTTCAGCATCTTTCGCCTGATTTTAAAAGTATGATGCCTGAGCTTCTCTCTAAGCATACCTCTATGCCTATTTATCAAGTTGCCGATGGCGTAACCGTCGAAGCTAACTGCATCTACTTAATTCCACCTCGTAAGAATATGTTGGTCGCCGAAGGTAAGTTACTTTTATCAGATCAGATGCCGGGTGGACACCCGCACATGCCAATCGATATATTTCTACGCTCTTTAGCAGAAGACCAGCAAGATCGAGCCATTGGTATTATTTTGTCGGGTACAGGTAGTGATGGTACCCGCGGTATTAAAGCACTCAAAGAGTCCGGAGGTTTGGTTATTGTCCAAGAGCCGGGTTCTGCAAAGTTTGATGGTATGCCAATCAGTGCTTGTAATACGGGTCTTGCGGATATGTCGTTGCCACCTCAGCAAATGGGGCAGAGCATCTTAAAATTTATTCGTCATCCATCTATTTCCGGTGAAGGCACAGCCGTGCGTTTACCCATATCCTCAAATGATGACACTCTTGATGAAATATTTAAGTTGTTACGTCGTCAGTCTTCTATTAATTTTTCTCAATATAAAGCTTCTACGGTTGCGCGTCGAATAGAAAGGCGACTGGGTATTAATCAGTTAACTTCATTAGACGCTTATCTTCGGTTATTAATCGATTCGCCAAGAGAATTACAAATTTTAAGTCGTGAATTACTAATTGGCGTGACTCGGTTCTTTCGCGACGACGATGCTTATAAAAATTTAATACAACAGGTGATTCCAAAGGTTGTTGAAAGTCATAAAAACAAACGGGAAGGTATTCGACTGTGGGTGGCTGGTTGTTCCACCGGTGAAGAAGCCTATTCACTGGCTATTTTAATTGATGAAGAAATTAATCGCAAAAACCTAAATTGTACAGTAAAAATTTTTGCCACCGATGTTGATGAAGAGGCAATTGCAGAGGCAAGCTCTGGTGTTTATTCCGCCGACATCACTCAGGATATTAGTCTTGAGCGATTAGAAAAATATTTTGAACATGAAGATACATCTTATGTAGTTTCCCCCAAGCTTCGGCAAATGGTTATTTTTGCTGTACATAACATGATTGAAGACCCACCGTTTTCGAATATCGATTTGGTGAGCTGTCGTAATGTGTTGATTTATTTTCAACATTCTACCCAAAAGAAAGTGCTGGCCTCGTTATATTTTGCGTTAAAGCCAAACGGTTATTTGTTTCTTGGTTCGTCAGAATCGTTGGGTGATTTGCAATCACATTTCGAACCTATCAATGAACGTGCACGTACATTTATGAAAATCAGTAACATGCGCGTCCCCATTGGTAATACTCCTCCGAATTTGGGCGTTAATCACCCCAGTACCGAAACACGAGTAATGCCACCGATTTCAAATATATTAAAAACCGTTCGAGTTGGGGCAAAAAATGGACTTAATTCTGTCCTAGAAAGATTGGTAGAGGAGTATGCTCCTGATTGCATCGTTTTAAACAGCAGTTTTGAAGCGATACACGTTTACGGTGATGTTAGTGAATACACCAAGGGCATTCGTCCGGGTAAAATCAGTAATAATATTAAAGATATTATTGTTGATGATTTAAGTGTGGCGGTTTCTACCGCACTGTATCGGTGTGAAAGAAACGACGGCGATGTATATTATAAAGATGTCATGATGCATGCCGACAGCGATAACTCTATATCGGTCGATTTATCCGTTTTTACGGTGAAAGAGGGCGAGTACAGTTCATCGCCTCGCTATTATATTGTTCAGTTTATTAGCGGTGAATTAGAGCCAACCCCTAAGTCAAAAAAAATTTCCTTTGATGCTTTTGAGCAATCTCGTCAACGTATTCTTGATCTTGAAAACGAACTTATCAAAAAGCAAGAAAATCTTCAGGTAACGGTAGAAGAATTAGAAACTACCAACGAAGAGCTGCAATCTGCTAATGAGGAGTTGATGTCTGCCAATGAGGAGCTTCAAAGTACCAATGAAGAGCTTCAGTCGGTAAACGAAGAACTTTACACTGTTAACAGTGAATATCAGCAGAAAATTATTGAGCTGGTTAAAGCCAATGAAGATTTGGATAGTGTAGTAAATGCTACCAAGGTTGGTATTATCTTTTTGGACGAACAGCTTGCTATTCGTCGATTTACGCCATTTTCTGCGCAATACATTAATTTGCGTGTTACCGATCTAGGTCGTCCGTTCCATCATTTATCGTACGACTTAAATTACGACAATTTTTTTGCTGACGTCGCAAATGTTATCGCTGGCGGGCAAGAAATTGAAAAAACCGTTGTCAGTAAGTTGGGTAAAGATATTCTAATTCGTATTTTGTCTTATCATTCCGAATCTGAGCGCCAAAAATCCGGGGTATTAATTACCTTAACCGATATTTCTCGACAAAAATTTATGGAGAAATCTCTGCTCGAAACCCAGCATAAAATACGTGAATATTTTAAAGGTTCGTCTCGTCCAAATAAACGCATTGGCGGCGACAATGATTTAAAAATATTGGTCATTGATGATGACGAAGTCGATCAAATGGCCGTGGTTAAATTACTTCGAAAAATTCCCAGTCGTCGGCATCAGGTTGCAGTTGCATCAGACATAGAAGAAGGTTTATTGGCCATAGAATCTAATAATATCGACGTATGTATTGTTGATTATTTGTTGAGTAATCACACGGCGAAGGAGTTTGTTGATGCGCTGGTGTCTAAAGGTTTAAAAACCCCTGTCATAGTGCTTTCTAGTTATGCCGAGCAAGGATTAGATTCAGAGTTTTTAAATTCGGCGGTATACGACTTTTTGAGTAAAGATGATCTTTCGGGGCAATTATTACAACGCAGCATGGATTACGTATTAGAACGCCAAAAACTTCAGGATGTATTGGAAGATATAGGAATCTAATTGTTGTCGTATTTTCTATCAAAATGGCTCAAGTGATTCTTAGGCCATGTGAATTTAAAAATACACCCGGTCTTTTCTGGTGTCTCGTCTGAATTTTGTTCGGGCGGGATTGGTTTTACAGATAAATTATTATCACTGTTTAACGCATTGACATTGACTATCAGTTCATGTGCGGGTTTTCGTTTTGTCTCTAATACTCCGATATTCTCAAAACTAAGTTTTCCTCCTGCGGATTCAACCAGTTTTTTGGCCAAGGTCAATCCCATTCCACTGCCTTCAACCTTGTCTTTAGATTGTAGTTTTTGAAACATTTTAAAAATACGTTCTTTGTGACGCTCTGGTATTCCCGGACCATTATCGATAATTTTGAATTCGTGAAACCATTTCGAACTATTGTATTCAATGTATACGGTGGGTGTGTTAACCGTATTATGCTTTATAGCGTTTTCGATTAAATTTCTTAGCACTTGCTCAAGTGGCGTTTTTATGGAATAGACAATCGGCAATTGGCCATTAATGGTTAGTGTGACTTTCGAATTGTTGCCTTTAACTAAGTCAAATATATTTTTAATGATGTCTGTTAAGTTAATTTGTGTGATTTCTTCTTCTAGATTTTTATTGACTCTTGAGTAATCAAGTAGGTCGTCGAGTAGCTGTTCCATGCGGTTTATTCGCGCATTCATTAACTCAATATTTTTTTCCACGGAGTCTGGGAGTGTTTCAAATTCGGTTTTAATATCTTCCGCAATCCAACTTGTCAGCTGTTTAACACCTCTCAATGGTGATTTAAGATCGTGCGATGCGACATAAGCAAAGGTTTCTAATTCTTGATTTGAAGTTTGTAGTTGCGACTCTTTAGTTTTTTCATCGGTGACATCTAAGGCTGTACCTAAAACTCGGTAAGCGACATCACTAGTATCTTTGAATAATCGCGCAGAAAGGTTAATAAATTTTATTTTATTATTATCGCTATTGGTAATTCTGAATGTTGAGGTTTTTAAGTGATCGGTTTCGATCAATCGATCAAAGAATTCTTGAAATTTTTCTCTATCGTCTTTGTGGATAATTTCTTTCCAAGTTTCGAGTTTTGCCGGTGGAGCTTGCTGATCCAAACCATGGATCAGCGTCATTTCTGGGCTCCAAATTAAATTGTTCTTATTTAATTCCCAAGTCCAGATGCCGATTTGCGCATTTTGTATAGCAAGTTCATTGACTTCAACCGAGCGTTTTAACTTCTCGTGCAATATTTCCAGTTCTTGCCTTGCTTCCATTAACGGTGTGACATCTGAGTGGGAGCCAAACATACGAATAGGCTCGCCTTTATCATTGAAGCTGGCAAATCCTCGGCAGCGAATCCAAACGGTTCCGCCATTTTTGTGTTTATAACGTACGATTTGATCGTAAGGGTGGTTTGGATCAGCGATGTGCTTGTGATAGTTGTCTAAAACCTTGTCTAGGTCTTCTTGGAAAATATTAGCTTGCCACCATTCGGGGGAATTTTTTATTTCTGAATCGTTATAACCAAATGTTTCTTTAAATTTTGGGCTTAGCCATTCGTTATCAGGTTTTTCTATATCCCAATACCACATACCGTCCATTGAGCCTTGTTCAAGCAGTTGAATTAACTCTTTTTTTCCACCAAATAATTCGTACAGCTCTTTTTTTAAGTATTCGCTTTGATCTTCATCACTCATGGTTATGCTCAAATAGACCTGATAATTCAAAATTTATAGGAAACTCTGATTAACCCAGAGTTTCCGGTGACACAAGGATGTGTCGCCAATTTCAAGAACGGTAAGTGATTGAAATTGTGAAGAAATTGGAAATCACATTTTCAATTTCTGCGCTCTGATTAAATTATCGATGAGTTAATCAGAGGTTCTTATAGTAGTAAAAGATAATAACGCTTATAGGCTGCAAGAAGATCGGATGTTATTCTGTTAAATATAGTCGTTTTGAGCAATTTTCAGTGACGCGATACAAAAAATTTAAAGTTATTAACACAGAATGTTTTTGGATCTAGCTCGGTATTTCAAATTCAATTTTTACATGTCTAGTATTATTGAGTATCCAGACTTATTTTTACCGTATGATTTATGGTTATGCCATTATGTAAACTGAGTTCTACTGTTGGTAAGCTATTGATGTAACATGGTTTTTATTTGCGTTAAAAGTACGATTTTCTGCTGTAACCGTTAAAGTGTCAATCAGTAGGTTTTAATAATGTACTTTGCTTTTTTAAGACTTTTAATGTTAATTGATTTATCGATAAAATCCACTGTTCCTATGGAAAACTCTGATTAATCTAGAGTTTTCAGCGACACAAGGATGTGTCGCCGATTTCATGAACAGTAAGTGATTGAAATTGTGAAGACATTGAAAATCGCATTTTCAATGTCTGTCCTGATTAGGTCATGGATGAGTTAATCAGAGGTTCCGAGAGTTAGTAACTAAATTTTTATTCATATTATTTAAATGTCTTACGGCGGTATGCATGCGGGGCGCACCCATCAATATTTTGTTGGTCGAAGACGACATTGTTGATAAAGAGATGTTTCTTCGAACTCTAAAGAAAAATACGATTACTAATCCTTTAATTATTGCTAGCAACGGTGAAGAGGCTGTGGAGATTCTATCGACTCGTTTGTTAGATAAACCTCTGTTAATTATTTTGGATTTAAACATGCCCAGAATGACTGGGTTGGAGTTCTTACACGAATTGCGACTGGATAATCACTATGCTGACAGCGTCGTGTTTGTGATGACAACCTCGGCTGCGAGTTCCGATAAAAAAGCAGTTTCGGCCTATGATATTGCCGGTTTTTTGGTGAAATCTGAAATGGGTGAGCAGTTTTCCAATGTGTTTAGTTCATTGCTGTGCTATTTCGATATTATCGATTTAGAGGAAGGTCAAAAAGCGATCGTTTTAAAGGCGCCTAAAACCTAGAGTTTGAAGAGAGCTTTCTCTGACGATATTTTAGAGCAGTAATCGACAGTCTTAATTAAATTCTAGATGGTAGAAAGTTTATCTTAAGGAACCTCTGATTAACTCACCCTTGATTTAATTAGAGGGCAGAAATTGAAAATGTGATTTCCAATTTTTTCACAATTTCAATCACTTACAGTTCTTGAAATTGGCGACACATCCTTGTGTCGCGAGAAACTCTAGGTTAATCAGAGTTTCCTTAACATCAACGATGGTTACTGATTTTGTTCATAATCCATGATTGAAGATTTGAATAAATTGAAATCCTCAGTGTATCTTAGAATTACTTTTACTCTTTGCTGATTATATTTTTGCTGATTTGTTTAACTCTATCGATCATAGGTAATCAGTTTTATAAAGCAGGGATAAAAAAAGGCGAGCAGATGCTCGCCTTTTTCGAATTTATAACGTAGTTATCTTAGTTTGGACAGATACTTACGTCATCGATACCACACTCAATCAAGTCACCCGCCGCGGTGCCATCAGAACATTGCGAGCGAATCACAACGTTTGAGCCTGCAGGGATGGTTCTTGTGGCAGTTTGCCAAGCAGCGTTGGAGGCTGTGTCACCATTGCTTGCTAAGGTTTGGAAGGTAACACCGCCGTCTGTAGATACTTCTAAACGGAAGAAGTCGCCTGCATCACCACCGGTATCACGCTGACCGTGGAAGTAAGATACCGACAAGGTTGACGAACTTGGCACTGAGTAGTTTGGTGATTCAGCAATACAGTTACCGCCATCAACATCGTTCACACCAGCAGACGTGTTGGTTGCAGTAAAGATTGCGTTGACACCGCTGTTAGCGCCGCCTACTTGGGTAATTACGCCGCCGTTGATGATTTCGGTTGGCGTGCCCAATACGTAGGTTCCGGTCGCACAAGTTGATTGTGCTGAGTTGCTCCAACCGCCTGCGCCGCTTTCAAAGTCATCATCAACAACACAGTTTGCAGTGGGTGGTGGAGGTGGTGGCGGAGTAGTTGCACCAGTAGCACAGAAGAGCACTCGATCTACGCCCGCTTCAATTAGGTCACCGCCAGCGGCACCATCGGTAGCACGAACTCGTAATTGGATGTTACCTGGGTTATTAATTACCGAGCTGGCAGGGGTCCATGCAGCATTGCTAACAACGTCACCGATGCTAACCATGGTGTCAACTACAGCACCGTTATTAAGAACTTCAATGGTGAATCCATCAGCTGCGTCATCGCCGCCGTCGCGTTGACCGTGGAAGTAAGATAGGTCAATTTCGACTGCGCTTAAGCCACTTAAGTTAACCGATGGCGAGAAGGTTTCACACACGCCGCCATCAACATCGACTGTACCCGCTGCACTGTTTGGTTGGGTGAACCAAGCATTTGAGCCACTAAACGCGCCACCAACTTGAGTGGTTACACCTCCATCAGTAACAAGGTTTGGAGTGCCCAACGCAAATGCACCTGTGGTACAGGTGTTTGAACCCGTAAACCAGCCGTCTGCACCGGTTTCAAAGTCGGCAATGTATACCGGTTGTGAGCCATCAGAACACTGCACAACAGGTGGTGGAGTATTGTTACATTGTGCTGGAAGTGCAAAGCCGTTGGTTGGGTTGGTGCTGTTTGAGCCACCTGAGACTGCATCTACACCTAAACCGTAAGCTGCGAACGCACCCCAAACGGTACACACGTCTTCGCCGCTAAAGCTATTGGTTACGGCAGAAATGATACCGTCACGAGCATTAACAAAGGTTGGCGAACAAGCGGTGTTTTTCAAGCCTTCGTTCACATAAAACAACGCACGTTTATTACCCGCTTCGTTTGGATCGTTGATATCGAAGTTGATCAAGTCTGACTCATAACCGTGTGCATCAACCAATGCCCAGTAAACTTCCCAAAGCGCTTGTGCCCAAACAGAACCCACGCCGTGAGGAATAATGGCACCACGAACGGATTCGTAGGTGTAGTTGTTCACAGAAGGATCGGTACTGTATTGCTGCGGACGAATGGTGCCGTCTTGCGGTAGAGCGAATAGATAGGCGCCTATACCACGAGCATCTGTGGCTTGGTCGGTTGCTCTTGCGGTGTAGACAAGACCAAACCAGTCACTCCAGCCTTCGCCACCTTGCTGAGAGTTGTTCAAACAACTGGAATTGCTTGGGCCGCCCACTTGGCGAGTTGAAATGCCGTGACCGTATTCGTGGGTAATTACACCGTTATCAAGATCACCGTCGCGAGAAGGACTACCTTCGTTACACAAAAACATTTGCATACGAGGGTTGCTACCATCAGCTGGGGTAGAGAAGTTGGCATTACAGTTAGAACCGCCTGCTGCGTTGTCTTGAGCTTCTGCGTTAACAGAGTCAGAACCGGCGCCACCGAGACCAAAGTTATTCTCTTGGAAGTTACCACCTTGCTCATCGAAACCGTATTGATATTGGATATCGTGAATAATATTGTTCCAATAGAACAAGTTAGTGATTGCTGCGTTCAGTGAGTTTACCGGATCTGTGGTGAGATTTAATGGGAAATCACATACTTGACCCGCTGCGCAAGCTACTTCTGGCGTATCACACGCATTGTTTCCGTTTCGATCGGCACAGGCATGGGCGTTATTACCGACCATGATATTTGTGCCTGCATTAAACCAGCCGTTTGGAGATGCGTTAGGATCTTCTGGGTTAACCACAAGTACGCGAGCGTCATTTGGTGGTAATGGTGTGGTGTGAATTGGACTTTCTACAGGTTCTGGATAGACACGGAATGTAGCGTCTTTTGTTAAATCAAAGCTGGTTAATAGCGCACCGGTTTCTGCATCAATGGTAACGTCTGGCCATGCGTGATCCATTTTAAATTGGAAATTCCACGCAAGGGTTACGTTGCCCGGTGTTACAGGAACCAATACCAAACTGGCTTTAATGGGATCTGGTGACAATTGCGCTTGGGCAATCATTACCGAAGATTGAGCATCTGCTAGAGATTCCATAACAGCCGGATCAGCTGATAAAGGTACGTTTAATTCACGAGCAGCAGCGCTAACCGCGGCTTGAGCATTAATAGCAGGTGTCATGGTTTTTACAGAAGAGGCTAGGTTGGGAATAAAATCATTATTCACCATACTGATTTCGCCAGCTTTTGTAACGTGTACTTGCATTTGTCCGTTATAAACCGGAACACCTTGCAAGTTTTGCTCGAAATAAAAGTGCGTAACACCGCTTATAGATTCGACAACATCGGTAATTTTCATACCGCGCAAATCGTTTGCGGTTAAACCTAATACATCAATATTACCGTTAATAAATGCTCGCGCTACTGCTTGAGGGTTTTGCGCGCCCTTGCTTGGTAAGGTTAAATTTCCTGTTGCGTTTGCTAATGTACGCGTTGCCCCAAAAGCAGAAAAGGTCGCAGAAATATCTGGATTGACCTGACGCATTGCGTTAATGGCCTGCATTTGTGCAGTGTTTGGTGCACGCAATGCTGCCAAAGGTACGTTAGTGGGTCTATTGTCGATATCACGACTGAATTGAGTTTGCCCAATTTGAGCATCAACCGTAGTCGACAAACCTAATGCTAAAAGCGGTGCAGTTAGCAAAGGAAGATATTTTTTCTTAAACATAGAAGAATTATTTTTCCCGCTCGATTTTTTGTAAGTCACAAACACCTCCAAGGCAGTGGCAGTGTGAGGATGAAACCTGACTTTTTTTACTTATTCGATAAATATCGAAACGCTTTAAAAGCAACATAAAGCTGGGTCAGGATATTCCTATTCATAGCACCCACAATTACTGAGTTATGAATTATTTTAAGCTCGGTTTGTTCTCTAGAAAGTTGATAAAAGTTTACTTAGTGCGAGAACAAAGTTAACAACGCATTAACAAAGTCTCTCCTCACTATCAAACACGTATAAGTTTTAAAAAGTTAGGAAAAATACACAGTTTAAACAGGCTTGCTGGAAGAACTTACAGGGCAGAATGTTTTTTTATTGCGTTGGTTATGATGAATTTAAATTACAGAAACTTTTTTTAGCGATTTTCGAATTTCTAAAAAAGTTGACTAGGATTACGCTGTAGAGAGAGTTTTCTGATGATTATGAGAAATTTATTAGAAAACCTATAAGATAGGAAACTCTGATTAACCTAGAGTTTCTCGCGACACAAGGATGTGTCGCCAATTTCAAGAACTGTAAGTAATTGAAATTGTGAAGAAATTGGAAATCACATTTTCAATTTCTGCCCTCTGATTAAATCAAGGATGAGTTAATCAGAGGTTCCGATAATTAAAAAAGCATTGCTTTTAATAAATGAAGTCAATTGATGGTTACAGTCTATGAGAACATCTTATTAACTCATTCATAATTGAACCGGAGGACAGGAATTCAAAGATTTACCCTTCATGTGGTTGGCGACACATCCTTGTGTCACTATTGCTAGAGTCTTAATTACTTGAATTTCAATTAACTCAACGTTTATGCGAGGCTCTAAGTTTATGAAAATTTCCTTAAGTGGATGTTAAATTTTTAAACTCACAGTTATTGATTTGTTGCCACTGCGTTAGCAATTCCATTTAGGGCGGCACTGATTTTTTCGATATTATTTTCACAACCAGTTAAAGTATGGCGTTCGGCCAGGTAGTGCGGATCGTTGTAGGTAATCGAAACAATACCTTGTTTTGATTCGGTAATTAAGATTTTTTGAGGTAAGTCCAGAGCCACCGATATTGAGCATTGCATCAACGGAGAACCTGCTTTGGGATTGCCAAATATAAAGAGGCTAGTTGGGGTTAGGTCAATACCTACCGATGCAGCGCCTTTGGCATGATCAACAACCGTAAACAGGGTCATGCCTTTTTCTTCCAATACCTTTTGTAATTTTGCACTGGTTTCAGAAAAAGAAAGTGAGCTCGGTATGGTAATCATGCCTTTAAGATCAGAATCTTGATTTTTTTCACCTGCCGTTGCAAGTGTTGGTGCTATTAGAATAAGTGCTGCTGAGGTTAGTGTTTGCAGGACTTTTTTTAATGTTTGAATCTTCATGCTCGGTATTCCTTAAATATAATGTTCCGACTCGATATGGTGTTCTAATGCAATTTAATGCCACGAATCTATCAAATTCCTAAAAGACTTAACGTTAGTTTGGTCAAGTTTTTAACGTTGAGGCTTTAACGAGCTGTAAAATTTTGTGCTACATGTGCCGATATCATGACGCTCTGCAAGTAACGTTCGAGTAGTTTTGCGATTGGTCTTAAAGAGGTAGTCGAATTTTAAAAATTAGAGATTAGATATTGAAATGTCTATTTCTCGTACTTTTGCAATTTCTATAGGTATCATTATAGGAACCTGTGATTAACTATTCCTGATTTAATCAGAAGACCGAAATTGAAAATGTGATTTTCTCCTTCTTCACAATTTTAATCACTTGCCGTTCTTGAAATTGGCGACACATCCCTGTACCACTGGGAACTCTAGTTTAATCAGAGTTTTCTATAAAAATTAACAATTCTAGCATGTATTGGCAGAAGTCTAGGTTAATCAAAATCTTTACTATTAAAGTGTAATCGAAATTTCTTACAGGTTATTTAATTCTGTTATCAATTGATGTGCGTGTTTGGTTATAGCATTAGTTTCTTCGGTGGATAATTTATTAATGTGTGAGTATACAAATTTTAACCGCGGATTGTGTTCGAATCGGTTTTTATGTTGCAGAAAAAAATTCCAATACAAACTGTTTAAAGGACAAGCGTTCTCACCTAATTTCTCTTTTGGATCGTAGATGCAGTTTTTGCAGTAGTCACTCATTTTGTTGACGTAATTTGCACCGCATGCGTAAGGTTTTGTTGCGACGAGCCCGCCGTCGGCAAATTGGCTCATTCCACGTGTGTTAGGGTATTGCACCCATTCAAATGCGTCTGCGTAGATCCCTAAGTACCATTCGTCTACTTGGCGAGGATCTATGCCGGCTAGTAGGCAAAAATTTCCGGTGATCATTAAGCGTTGAATGTGATGTGCGTAGGCGTATTCAAGAGATTGTTTAATGCTTTCAGACAAACAGTTCATCTTTGTTTTCGCTGTCCAGAAAAAGTCGGGCAGCGCGTTAAGTGCATTTAAAAAATTGTGATTATTTCTGTTTTCAATGTTTGACCAGTAAATGGCTCTAATAAATTCTCGCCATCCTAGAATTTGTCGAATAAATCCTTCGGCTTGCTCTATTGATATTTTATTTGGGTTTTGCAAATAAGTATCTTCAACTTTTTGAATAACTTCGAGTGGGTGAATCATTTTCATATTGAGAGAAAACGACAGTCTGGAATGATACAGACTCCAGGAGTAAGCAGTCTGATTTGTCATAGCATCTTGAAACGTTCCGAAGTGTTGTAGTTGATTGTTGCAAAAAAAATATAATAATTTTAAAGATTCTTTTCGGTCGGTTGGCCAGTGGCAATGATCGGTTTGACCAAAATACTGGATGTTATTTCTTTGTAACCTTTTAACGATTTCTGCCGTTTCATTTGAAAATATAAGAGGTGCAGGAATATTTTGCAGATCTTGTGACTTAAATGAATTTTGATTGGATTTATCGAAGTTCCATTTGCCACCCAATGGCTTATTGTTTTCATCCATTAAAATATGGAATTTCTTTCTCATTTTTCGATAGAAAAATTCCATTGTGTAGTGTTTATTTTGTTCGAAGTTTTTTTGTATTTCATTGGTGGTGTATAAAAAATGCTCTGTGTCGAACTCTTTTGTTGCAATGTCGCAGATTGTGCAAAAATCTCGCAATTGCATGAGTAGGCGAAACTCATCGGGTCTTTGATACTCAAATGTCGTAATTGAAAATTGAGTAAACAGGTTGGTAAGCATTTGGGGGAGGCTTTCAAACTCAACGGTTTCATCTAAATTTAGGTGAAGACAGTGATACCCGGATTTATTGAGCGCGTTTGCAAACTTTTCCATGGCTGTAAAGATTGCAATAATTTTTTGCCCGTGGTGCTTAACATACGTTTGTTCTTGTTTAAGCTCCGCTAGTACATACAGAACTTCGTCATCCTTGTGTTTGAACCAAGAATGCTTGATGTTTAATTGATCACCGAGTACTAGGCGTAAGTGTTTATAGCGTTTTTTCATCATGGAGACTTAAACAAAGCTGGGATTTTTTGATCAACAAATGTTGGCAATCATTAGAGAGGAGTTCTACGCAGTAGCATTAAAAGTGGTTTATTTTAGTTGGTTCATTTTTTGTTAGTAATTTATTAACGAGTTTTGATATGAGTTGTTAGAATACTTATTGCTGTGTTACTACGCGCGATAAGGATTACTTTCCAAACGGGCTGTTATAAGAATTGACCAGCACTTGGGTTGATTTAAGACCACTTACTAACGATGAGATATACGGCTGTGTTTCTATTTATCTGAAATGTTATATTTCTAAACAGTTTAAGGTTTGCAAGACCGAGTTTGTAGATCAACTCAAAGTCAATTGAGATGATAAGTAATCGAACTTGTTGAATTTCACCAATGTGTCTTAACTTGATTACTTGTGTAATTGAACTTTTGGGTATTGGGCGAAACGTTATACGATTATATAGATTTAAAAAAGGGGAGCTTCAATGAAAAAAATTCTATGTGCAGTGTCGATTGCTGCAATGTTAGGCGGCTGTACAACTTATGATGCGTACACCGGTGAGCAAAAAACATCAAATACCGCAATTGGTGCGGGTATTGGTGCCAGTGTGGGTGCCGTAATTGCCTACATTGAGAACCGTGATGATGATTCACGTACCCGTAACCAACGCATTCTAGCGGCAGCTGCTGGCGGCGGTGCAATTGGCGGTGGTATTGGTTATTACATGGATGCTCAAGAAGCTAAGCTGCGTAAGCAACTTCGCGGAACCGGTGTTAGTGTTGAGCGTGTGGGCGATAACATCAACCTTATCATGCCAGGTAACATAACCTTCGCAACTGCTCGATCTGAGATTGCATCGCAATTTTACCCAGTTTTAGACTCTGTCGGTTTGGTGTTAAAAGAGTACGATAAGACCTTGGTTGTGGTTGGTGGACACACAGATAGCGATGGTTCTGACTCATTCAATCAGGGCCTTTCTGAGCAGCGCGCTCGCTCGGTTTCGGCGTACTTGCAAACCAAAGGTATCAACCCTGTTCGTTTAGAATCGGTTGGTTTTGGCGAGCGTCAACCAATCGCTGACAACAATACTCAAGAAGGTAAGCAGCTTAATAGACGTGTCGAAATCACTTTGCTTCCAGCGACTACCTAATTGATATTCTTAAGGCTTGCGTTTGCAAGCCTTAATTTTTTGCGGTTTGTGATTTTCTTTCTAATGGAGCTTATTATTGCTGTAAAAGCTGCTAATTTCCTGACCATTTCAATCACTTATCGTTCTTGAAATTGGCGATCCTTTGTTGGCTTGCCAAGGACTCTAAATTCATTAGAGTTTTCTATATCATATTACTAAAATTTCACTTCATAACTTCTACCTTAACCTGAAAATTTTCGACGGGAATATTTCTGTTCGTAAATTGTATTTTTAGAATTTTACGCGTATTAATTTAGTGTAATAAATAAAGGTTTATTGGTTTCATTCTTTAGTCTTTGGCGCTCGTCATCTGCTTGTCTGTATTGTCGGTCATTATTTTTCGATTATTTCGTCTAGTTTTCATTGGTTCTTGGAATTAAAGTTTTTGCTCTTTTTCTATGGAGATTATGATGAAAAAACCACTGTTATTAATAGCTCATTTAATTTTTGCAGCACTATTGTCGTCGTTTGTTTACGCTCAAAATACAGACGTGAAAACTGATGATATTAGCGCGCCAAGTGTTGTTGAGCGTGTTGATATTAATTCTGCTGACGCAGATCTTTTGGCAAAAATTTTGGTAGGTGTTGGTCCGTCAAAAGCGAAAGCCATTGTTGCTTGGCGAGAAGAAAACGGTCCATTTAAACATCCGGAAGAGCTTGTAGAGGTCAAAGGTATTGGTCAGAAAATTTATGAGAAAAATATAGATAGAATTATTATTACGCCTACCGAATAACTTTTGTCGGTCGGGCTAACCGTTAAGCTTTTTCAATAAAATCTTATTCGTTAAAATTAATTGCTGATATATTCTGTATGCATTTTATAGAATATCCTAATTAGTTATGGATTATCGTAACACAGGGATGTGTTTTCAAACTCTTTTCATTACAAGAGTTTTTTGATGGCATCATAGAAGAGTTGGCTTGAGTTTTTTAAATCCTAGGTGTCGATTAATTTTAGGCGTAGGTTTATTAGAAGTGTTTCTAGCTCATTTTAATTTCGTCAATGGCTCTATTTTTGTGGTGTTATTTAAACTTCATAAAAACAAATACACCTGAATTAATTCTTGCTTTTTTCATTTGTATGCTTTATTCAAAGCGTAAGCTTCCTGGGATTATTTCCACTGCTCTTCAAGTTCGCAAACACGGTCTGAATTGTTATAAGTTATCGTTATCAATATTACGATAGAATTACTTTTGTGGTTTATTTTTGATCAATAATTAACCGCGGGGCTTTACAATCATTTTTTTTTCAGTAAATTGTGCTCGCCGTTGTAATGACTTCTCTAATATTTACGATGTTGAATTTGTGCACCGTAAGCTACTTGACCTATTAGGTAAGAATTGAAGTCATTGTTGTTGACTGATAAAAAATGAGACTTGTATGGTTGATCCAATTAGCCCTTTAATGCCTGCAAATAATGAATCGAGACTAATCGTTGCATTAGATTTCGATAATGCAGATAAGGCTTTGGCACTGGTGGATCAGCTACATCCTGAGCTATGTAAGTTAAAGGTTGGTAAAGAGTTATTTACCAGCGCGGGACCCGGCTTGGTAAAAGAGTTGGTTCATCGCGGATTTGATGTTTTCTTAGACTTGAAATTTCACGACATACCGAACACCTGTGCAAAAGCTGTTTTAAGTGCAGCAAATTTAGGTGTGTGGATGGTGAATGTTCATGCTGGCGGTGGCGTACGTATGATGAGAGCGGCTAAAGAGGCGCTTGATTCGTACCAAGGTGGTCGTAGACCTTTATTGATTGGCGTAACCGTTTTGACAAGTATGGACGAATCCGATTTGGCTCAACTGGGCATTGATAAGTCTCCAGAAGAGTTGGTCGCGAATTATGCGCAGCTAGTATTCGAATCTGGTTTGGATGGCGTTGTATGTTCTGCTAAGGAGTGTGCAATGCTTAAAAGCCGGTTCGGTGACGGATTTCATAGAGTTACTCCAGGCATTAGGCCTTCGGGAAGCGTAAGTGATGATCAACGACGCGTTGTTACACCTGAAGAGGCAATGAAGCTTGGTAGTTCGTACATTGTTGTTGGTCGCCCAATTACACAGTCTGAAAATCCGAAAGCTGTTTGTGAAATGATCAATTTGTCTTTGCAAAAATAATAATATTTTTTACTCTACAGAGGGCTTGGAATGATTGCAGGAGTGAATGTGAGCTTTCCTATCATCACCGTGGACGGACCTAGTGGTGCCGGTAAGGGCACTTTGTGCCATGCATTGGCCAGACGCTATGGCTTTCACCTACTCGATAGTGGTGCGATCTACCGTATTGGGGCGCTTGCCTCACAAACAATCGGTATTGATTTGGATGATGAAGAGGCTGTTGCATCTCTCTGTGAGCGATTAGAAGTAGACTTCGTACCTACCGAAAACGGTGTTTCCGTTATGCTGAATGGTCAGGATGTTAGCCAATTGCTGCGCACCGAAAATGTAGGTATGGCGGCTTCAAAAATTGCTGCTTATCCAAAGGTTCGTGAAGCATTGGTTAATTGTCAGCGTAATTTTGCTAAATCACCAGGTTTGGTAGCCGATGGACGCGATATGGGGACGACCATTTTTCCAGCGGCAAATGCCAAGATATTTTTAACAGCCAGTGCTGAAGATCGTGCTCGTCGCAGAGTTGATCAGCTACTGAGTATTGGTTGTCCTGCGAGCTTCGAGCAGATCCTGGCGGATATTAAGGCTCGTGATTACAATGATTGTGCTCGCACCATATCTCCCTTACAGCCAGCGGATGATGCTTTAGTCATTGACTCCAGTCAGATGACCATTGACGGAGTGTGCCAGCAGGTAAACGATTATCTAAAATCACTTTCCTTGGTTTAGTTAGGCATGTATTGCGCGGATTGTCTGACAGGCATTGCGTAAATTGAATATAAGCTCAGATGCGTGTGCTAATTCTTTGTTCTGTATAGATCTGATCTCTATTTAGGATTCATCATGCAATTGGGAGATTTGGGTCTTTTTCTTCTGGTTATGGCGGCACTGGCAATTGGCTATGTACTTGGTCGTTATGATCTTTTCTCATCTGGAAGAACCATTCGTAAGATTACTGGGAGGGCAGCCTCTCAGTACCTGCGCGGTTTGAACTTCATCTTAAACGACAATCCTGAAGCCGCCGTAGATACATTTGCACAGGTTTTGGAGGTCAATCAAGAGTCCTTTGAAACGTACTTGTCTCTAGGCATTTTACTGCGTAGTCGCGGTGAAATTGGGCACGCTATAAAGTTTCATCAAAATCTTCTTGAAAATCACAGTCTATCCGAGCACCAGAAGTACCTGGTCCGTTTGGAGTTAGGTCTCGATTTCCAAAAAGCCGGTGTTTTTGATCAAGCTGAAAGAATTTTTGAAGGTTTACGTCAATGTGAAATTCCTTCCATTAAAACGAAAAGCCTTGAGTATCTTGCCGATATTTTTCGAGATGAGCGCGATTGGCCAAAAGCTATTGCCACATCGGATGAGCTGATCAAATTGGCTCAGGATGACGCCAATAGATCTAAGTGGTTGCATAGACAAGCTCATTTTTATTGCGAGCTAGCTCTTGAGGCGAAAAACTTTGAGTCTACAGAGCGTGTTGAGCAAATCCTTAATCGGGCACGAGCGAGCGATCCGCAATGCCCGCGAGTCAGTCTTGAATGGGCCAAACTTAAAATGGAGTTGGGCGACTACGCAGAGGCTATTAAGCAGTTTCAAAAAGTGCCAAATCAAGACCCGGATTTTATTCCGGAGATTCTTCCTGAGCTGTTGGAGTGTTTTCGAGCTTTAGGTAACCCGTATGAGTTGATTGATTATTTAAGGTTTCTGCAAGATCGTTATCCGAGTAGCTCGCTCCTGATTTCCCTGGCTGAGCAGGTGAAGCGTTTTAGTGGCGAAACCGCGGCTGTGGAGTTGCTGGATCAAAAATTGAAAACTAGGCCTTCATTACGAGTGATTGGTAAATTCTTGGATTTCCAATTTTCAAGAAAAGAAAAAAATGATGAAAACCAGCGAGCACAACAATTAGTAAGAGAACTATTGGAGTTGTTGGTTATTCATCGATCCTATTATTTGTGCGGCTCATGTGGATTTTCTGGAAATCATCTGCATTGGTTATGCCCAAGTTGTAAATCCTGGGGCACAACCAAAGCGGTGAAGGGCATAGAGGGTGAGTAAAAAAAGCTTAACTTGACTGTCTTTTAAACAAAAATACTGTTAAAAAACAAATACTTAATTTTTTTTCGCACATGTGTTGACAGCCCTAGGGGTGCTCTATAATATACGCGCCATCAACGAGCAGTCAGCTGCTCTGAGAGAATAAATCCGGCATAGCTCAGCGGTAGAGCAGTAGACTGTTAATCTATTGGTCCCTGGTTCGATCCCAGGTGCCGGAGCCAAATTTCAAAGCCATGATCTAGGTCATGGCTTTTTTGTTTACAGCACTAAGGTTTTTCGTTTCCTAAGTTTAATTTTGTCATTTCTCAAAGATAAAAATCCTTTTACTTGTTCTAAAAAATTCCCCTTTTTCTTCTCTTTGTTTCTGTATTTAGAGTGTTCTCGGCGTAAACAATCGCTTTGGTCGAATTGTTTTTCTATGCGTCGAAATTCCCGATATGTAACCGTTTTGAACAGGCGACCCTTCGCTTAAATTTCGATTGCTAAAAGCTGGCTGCTCTGCTAGTCTTCGGCGCTATTTTTCAGCTGTTGTGTATATTGCAAGCAGCAAACTAGAGCCTACTATTCCGCCAGGCAAGGAATTTAGCGCTCGATTTTCTAACTACCCCATGTTTCTGGCGACATGGATGTGTGTATTCTGACCTCCACAGAAACTGTATGGTTGGATGACCACTTAATTTATAGGTAACGTAATGAGCGAAAGCTTTGCAGAGCTGTTTGAAGAAAGTTTAAAGAACGTCGATATGGTTCCAGGATCGATCGTAACTGGTGTTGTGATCGACGTTGACAAAGATTGGGTTACTGTTCACGCAGGCCTTAAATCTGAGGGTGTGATTCCAGCGTCTCAATTCTTAAATGAGAACGGGGAACTTACTCTAAATGTAGGCGATGAAGTTCAAGTTGCACTAGAAACCGTTGAAGATGGTTTCGGTGAAACTCGTTTATCACGTGAAAAAGCTAAACGTGCTGAGTCTTGGAAAGTGCTTGAAGCCGCTCACGCTGCTGAAGAAGTTGTTAAGGGTGTTATCAACGGTAAAGTTAAAGGTGGCTTCACTGTTGACGTTTCTGGTATCCGTGCGTTCCTACCAGGCTCTTTAGTTGATGTTCGTCCTGTTCGCGAAACTGCGCACTTGGAAGGCAAAGATTTAGAATTCAAAGTTATTAAACTTGATCAAAAGCGTAACAACGTAGTTGTTTCTCGTCGTGCTGTTCTAGAGCAAGCAAACTCTGCAGAGCGTGATGAGTTATTAGCTAACCTTCAAGAAGGTGCGGTTGTTAAAGGTGCTGTTAAGAACCTTACCGACTATGGTGCATTCGTTGATTTGGGTGGTGTTGATGGTCTTCTTCATATCACCGATATGGCGTGGAAACGTATCAAACACCCAAGTGAAATCGTTGGTGTTGGTGACGAGATTGAAGTTAAAGTTCTTAAGTTCGACCGCGATCGCAACCGTGTTTCTCTTGGTCTTAAGCAATTGGGTGAAGATCCATGGATTTCAATCACTCAACGTTACCCAGAAGGTGCACGTGTTAAGGCTAAGGTTACTAACTTGACCGACTACGGCTGTTTCGCTGAGTTGGAAGAGGGTGTAGAAGGCCTTGTTCACGTTTCTGAAATGGATTGGACTAACAAGAACATCCACCCATCAAAAGTAGTTCAACTTGGTGATGAAGTTGAAGTGATGGTATTGGATATCGACGAAGAGCGTCGTCGTATTTCTCTTGGTATCAAACATTGTCAAGAAAACCCATGGGATGCTTTCGGTCGTCAATTTGCTAAAGGCGACAAGATTTCCGGCAAGATCAAATCAATCACTGACTTCGGTATCTTCATCGGTCTTGAAGGTGGTATTGATGGTTTGGTTCACTTGTCTGACATTTCTTGGAACGAAACCGGCGAAGAAGCTGTTCGTGCATACAAGAAAGGCGATGAAATCGAAACCGTTATTTTGGCAATCGATCCAGAGCGTGAGCGTATTTCTTTAGGTATTAAGCAACTTGAAACTGATCCGTTCACAGGTTTTGTTACCGAGAACGATAAAGGTGCAATTGTTACCGGTACCGTTAAGGAAGTTGATGCCAAAGGTGCTATCATTGTTCTAGCCGATGATGTTGAAGCTACATTGAAAGCCTCTGAAATCAGTCGCGAAAAAGTTGAAGATGCACGCAATGTTCTATCAGAAGGTGATTCTGTAGAAGCTAAGATTGTGAGTGTTGACCGTAAAAATCGCGTTATCAATCTTTCAATTAAAGCCAAAGATCAAGATGAAGAGAAAGCTGCTATTAAAGAGCATTCTTCAAAAACTTCTGATACAGCTCAGCCAGCAACATTGGGTGACCTCATCAAAGCTCAAATGGAAAGCCAAGATTAATGGTTTTTCGTTGAAAAAGCGGCGCAAGCCGCTTTTTTTATGCCTGTAAGTTCAGTTTTTACCCTCTATTGCTAAAGTGTGCTTGAAGCTAGGATTTTAATAGTATATAAATCAGCAACTTAGCAGATTGTCTGCTTATTCAGTTTGGCTTATTGCAAATTACCCGTTTCACCCAGCGCTAATGGAGTGTGAGAATGACCAAATCTGAGTTAATAGAAAGAATATCTGAAAGACAGGATCAGCTGTCGTCAAAAGATGTTGAATTAGCAGTGAAGCTGATTTTGGAATATATGTCCAAGATGCTTGCGTCCGGTGATCGTATCGAAGTGCGTGGTTTTGGCAGCTTCTCTCTTCACTATAGAGAACCAAGAGTTGGACGAAATCCTAAAACTGGTGATCCTGTTGAGCTTGAAGGTAAATACGTCCCGCATTTTAAGCCCGGCAAAGAAATGAGAGACAGAGTGAATGAAAGTATCTAGATAATTACTTTTATTGATGATGCTTCGTTAACTTTTTTCTTCTTTTTTCCCGTCGCGAGCTGATGGCAGTTTAACGATATTGTTTTTCTGTGTTTGATTCTGTTTACGCTCAACTCGAAAACTTGCTTCGTAATGTGTTGGCGCTTCGGCAATTATTTTAAGTAGTTGTTCTTCGTTGCCGTCTTGGCAAAAACCGTCGATTTTTTGAATCAGTTTCAAAGTGTCTTCGTAATTAAGATGATGTTCACCGGCTCTCATGATTAAAGGGTGATCAGTACCACTTACGTTTTCTCCAATGAGTAGTTCTTCGTACAGTTTTTCTCCAGGTCTTAGTCCAACTTGAGCAATTTCGATGTCTCCATTTGGAGATGTTGGAGTTTTAACTGACAGGCCCGACATTCTAATCATCCTTTCTGCAAGTTCCCAAATAAGTACTGGCTCGCCCATATCCAGAACAAAGACATCGCCTTTTTGCGCCATGGCTGACGCTTGAATAACCAGCTGAGCCGCTTCCGGTATGGTCATAAAATAACGGGTAATATTTTTGTGGGTAACCGTGATCGGGCCACCATCTTTTATTTGTTGCTTAAACAACGGCACTACGGAGCCTGATGAGCCTAAGACATTTCCAAAACGGACCATTGAGAAAATAGTATTTGCAGTTTTTTGAGAAAGTCCCTGGAGGGCTAATTCGGCAACGCGTTTAGAGGCACCCATGACGTTGGTAGGTCTCACGGCTTTGTCCGTTGATATAAGCACAAAATTTGTAACTCTGGCTTCAATGGCAGATTGAGCGCAACTCCACGTACCGAGTACATTGTTACGAACACCCTCTATTATATTCGCTTCAACTAATGGGACGTGTTTGTGGGCTGCTGCATGAAATATGGTGTCTACAGAATATTTTTTTAAGGTTGCCGTTATTTCTTTTTGATTTAAACAATTAATTAGGACCGGGATTATTTTTGAACCGGATATTGGACTGCCGGCTTGCGAGGTTAGCTTTAAGAGTTCTTGTTGTATCGAATATAAGGCGAATTCGTTTTGCTCGACAAGGATTAGATACGATGGATTTTGATAAATGATTTGTCGGCATAATTCCGAACCAATGGATCCACCAGCACCGGTGACCATTACTGATTTTTGACAAGTGCATTTATCTAATAAATCTTTCCGCGGCGGAATTGGATCTCTACCGAGTAAATCCTCAATTTGTATATCACGAATCCTTTGATGCTTAGGATGGTTGAACAATAAGTCTTCAAGGGTCGGAACCGTTTGAATTCGCAGAGGGTACTGGCTAAGTTGTTCAACAATTTTAGAGGTAGAAGACTTGCTCGCTGCTCCCAAAGCCAATAAGACAACTTTTGCATCGTACATGTTAATAATATGTTCGATGGCGCTGGCGGGATGAACTGTAATGCCGCGGACAGTGTTGTTAATGAGTTTTGGGTTGTCATCTATGAACGCAACAACGTTATAGTCTCCAACTTCTTGAAGGCTGCCTGCGATTTGATAACCCGAATGCCCGGCGCCATAAATAATGATTGGCTGACGATTGTGTTTTCGGCTCAGATTTCTATTGGCTAAAAACAGATGTACCAAGCTTCGAAAGAACATGCGCGGTACACCTAGGGCTACAAGTAGTATACAGCTGTATATGAATGGTGTTGATCGAGGCAATTCGATTATTTTTTGATCTGGAAGCTTGATTTGTAGCTGAACAAAATAGGCACTCACAACGAGAGTGCAAGCAGAAATTACGGTACAAGCAACCACAGTTAACACGGCTTGATGTGCCATAAATCTTAGAATGGCGCGGTATAATCCCAGTTTAATAAAAGCAAATATTGTGATTGCAATTGTAACCGCAATTACAACAAGCAATTGTTTTTGCCAAATATCAAACAATTGCCCGACTCTAAAATATACCGAGACATAAATGGCGAAAGGAATCATCAAAGCGTCGTACAAAACCGATAGGGCTCTTTTTATCGCTCTTGATGATGAAAGTAATCTTATTAACACTGTCTAGATCTCGATAATTAGGCGAACGCGCTCAGAGTTGACTTTAAGCTGTAGTTTGTCGATTTTTCTTGCGTTTTCAATTGATTAGATCGCATTACCAACGATGATCGATGATTCTACATCATTTTTACATTATCATACGCCCGGTTTTGATCAGGGTGTGCAATCATTCTGTTCTTGTGAATGCGCTAATGATAAAGTTCTGGTTTGGTCCTAATTTAGACTTGTTTGAATAGAATCTGCTCGGGGAGGGTGTGTGAAAATACTGGTTACTGGTGGTGCAGGTTTTATTGGGTCTGCCGTGGTGCGGGAGATTATTAATCATACCGAGCATAGTGTATGTAACTTTGACAAACTTACTTATGCGGGTAACTTAGAATCTTTAGTTTCCGTTTCTGATTCTGATCGATATACCTTTTTCAAGGGTGATATTGCCGATCGAGCTGCGGTTCAGCAGGCGTTTTCCGAATTTGCACCTGACATCGTGATGAACTTAGCGGCTGAATCTCATGTAGACCGATCAATTGATGGCCCGGCTGAATTTATGCAGACCAATATCATGGGCACATTCACCATGCTAGAAGTGGCCAGAGAGTATTTTAACGGATTGGATTCCGACCAAAAATCAAGATTTCGATTCCATCACATCTCCACAGACGAGGTCTTTGGTACCCTAGGTGAAACCGGCTTTTTTACCGAAACTACACCTTATGCTCCAAACTCGCCATACAGCGCATCCAAGGCATCTTCTGATCATCTTGTTCGAGCGTGGTATGAAACCTACGGCTTACCTACGCTGCAAACTAATTGCTCGAATAATTATGGACCTTATCACTTTCCGGAAAAATTAATACCGCTAGTAATTTTAAATGCGTTAGAAGGCAAGCCTTTACCTATTTACGGCAATGGTTTGCAAATACGAGATTGGTTATACGTAGAAGACCATGCACGAGCATTATTGAAAGTTGTTTTCGAAGGTGAAATTGGCTCGACCTATAATATCGGCGGCCACAATGAACAGAAAAACATTGATGTGGTGAAATCGATTTGTGCCATTCTTGATGAATTGAGCCCAAAATCTACTGGAAATTATGAAGAGCAAATCGTCTTTGTGTCTGACCGACCTGGCCATGATCTTCGATATGCAATTGATGCATCAAAAATTAGTGATGAACTAGGTTGGACTCCAGAAGAGACCTTCGAAACAGGACTGCGTAAAACGGTACAATGGTATCTTGAAAATCATCAATGGTGCGGGGCGGTTACTAAAAATAAATACGACCGAGAGCGTATTGGGTTAAAAGTGTAACTCATTCCAACTTTCTACATTACAGGTTCATATCATGGAAAATTCGAGAAAAGGGATTGTACTTGCTGGCGGGTCCGGTACTCGTTTACATCCGCTAACATTAGCAGTTAGTAAGCAACTGATGCCGGTTTATGACAAACCGATGATTTACTATCCAATATCAGTGCTTATGATGGCTGGAATTAAAGAAATATTAATTATTACCACTCCCGACGACCAACCACAGTTCCAAAAGCTTTTGGGCGATGGCTCACAATGGGGAGTTGAGTTCACCTATATCATACAACCTTCGCCAGATGGCTTGGCGCAAGCATTTATTTTGGGTGAAGAATTTTTGGCGGGATCACCTGCATGTTTAATCCTTGGTGACAATATATTTCATGGTCATGGTTTAGTCGACAAACTAAAATCAGCAAACGCTCAGAGTGATGGCGCTACAGTCTTTGGTTATTGGGTTAGTGATCCAGAACGTTATGGTGTAGCTGAATTTGATGAAAACGGAAAAGTTATTTCCATCGAAGAAAAACCAGAAAAACCAAAATCTAATTATGCGGTAACGGGATTGTATTTCTACGACAACAAAGTCGTGGAATACGCAAAATCCCTAAAACCATCGCACCGAGGCGAACTAGAAATCACCGACCTTAATAAAATCTATTTAGAAAAAGAAACTCTCAAAATGGAAAACTTAGGTCGAGGTAGTGCGTGGCTGGATACAGGTACACATGACTCCTTACTAGAAGCTGGAAACTACATAGAAACATTAGTGAAAAGACAAGGTCTTGCAGTTTGCTGCCCGGAAGAGATTGCTTATAAAAATAAATGGATTAATACCCAGCAACTTTTGGCGATTACAGCGAAATATATGAAGACTGGTTATGGTAAATATTTAAACAACTTAATGCTCAGTTTATGATTTATCCCGTGGCGTTTTATATTTTTTTGATAGTTGTTCTTGGGTTTTGTTTGTAGATGCTTTATTTATTTAAGGGGAGGGGTAAGGTTATATCAGAGCCTTTAGCAGTTTTGATATCATTGATGTTATATCTGTCCGTAAGAAATAAACTTTTAGTAGTTCTCGGTATAGTAGCGTTTACTGCTTATCCTTTATTGGAGGCTACTTTATATAGATTCGTTGTTGAGTTGCTACTAATTGAGCCGGAAACGATAGTTGTTGATTATGTGGAGATACTTTATTTAATTTTAGTAAGTATTTTACTTTATTCTATTAGATATTTCTCCAAAATTGGGCGTATCGAGCTTGTTAACAAAATATATCAAATTGCGCAAGAGCTGGTCGATTCGGAAAATAAAACATTAATTACTGGGTGGTTGAGGGCTGTATTTTTAGAGTTGGTATTCGTTGTCATTACATTGATACAGATTTTTGCCGTGCTGGTTTTCTCGTTTTATTTGAATAAGAATTTTGGTTTTTTAGCACTATTAATGGTTTTGGTCGGGCTGGCTTTCGTGGGAGTAGTTTCAGCTAAAGAGTATTTGATACAGAAAAAACTAAGATATAATAAAATTCTTAGAAAGAACAAAAAAGGTGATATACAAATTAAATCAAGAGTTAGGGCCTCCGAGACAGTCGCTCTTTTTGTTAATTGTATTGTAATGATTTGGATTATTCTTGTGTTTTTTCTTGGCCATTTAGATGAGATGCACGGAATAGACGGGCTTATGATGATATTGTTGATTAGGTACACAGGTATTACTTTTACATCTCAAGCTAGTAGCGTCATGAGGCTTGTTCGTGGATATGTATACTCTGAGAGCCAAATAAGGCAGTTGTTAAAACTCGTCGGCTAAAAATCACATATAAAAATAGTTAAATATAGAAGTATGGTATTTTGATGAAAAAAAAAATTGATTCGGTAATAATTTACTCGTTTCATACAGAAGATGATTATTACACTGCTAAATCAGAGCTGCTAAAGAAAAACTTATCGGATTTAAATCTTGATTTTCAGATAGATAGTTTCAAAATTCCTCCGGGCCTGACATGGCCGGACTTATGTCGCAAGAAAATAGGGATGTTGTATAATTTTTATATTCAAAATCCTGGAAAAAAAGTTTTTTGGATTGATGTCGACTGCATGCTTACTGACTTTCCAGATTTTGTTGGAAATTTCAGTTCCGATATTATTGGTTTTCAGAGAGGGTTTGGATCTCCGTTGAAAATCGGTTATCACAATAAAGCTAGGTTTTGGGAGCCTTGTTTGTTAGGAATCAACAGTACGCCAAGTGCGAAACGCTTTCTTGAAGACGCATTTATAATCGAACAAAATAGCTCTCTTAAGGCAACAGACGATTATTTTTTTGAAGAGTCTTGGAGGCAAAACTGCTCTGATCTCAGCTATCAGATAATTCCGTCTAAATATAAATTTACAAATATTGAAAATAAGCCATATGATGCGTTTTTTGGTTTTGGAGCTAGTGGAAATGTTGCAAAGTTCAAAGGTAAAGTCGTGCAGCATGTTACTTCTGGAGTAAGTTCGACAGTTGATATTAAAGATAAGGTGGATAAGCCCCTTAATAGTAATCAAGGAGTCTTTTTTCAGAAGATAAAATCCGGTTGTTATTCTATCGTATCCAGATTTTTATCAAAGTTTAACTCAATACAAATTCAAAAAAAAAATAAATCTCATGTCAATTCATCTCTAGCTGTAAAGGCCTTACCTTTAAAAGCTTTGCGTATAAAGTTACTTAGTGCAGCAAATGCGGGAAATTTCTCCACAATTAAAGAGTTCGAGCATCAGGCAAAAAATACGAGAATTGGTAAAGCTCGAATTGATTTGATGGCTCAATCAAGATCTTTGCTTTCATATGTAACAGTAGAAAGCTCTAACGATAAAGGTTTTATTCCGTTATGTTGGTGGATAAATCCTGCACCAGGAAATTTTGGAGACTGGCTAAGCCCTTATATAATAACAAAAATTACTGGGAGGCCAGTTAAATATATTAGCCCGCATAATACGACAGAATCAAAATATTTGTCAGTTGGATCTATAGCTAAATTCGCTAATAAAAAAGCAATTGTGTTAGGTAGTGGTTACAGTAGCAAACTAAATGAGGTGAATATCGAGGCTGATTATAGATTCGTGAGAGGTCCTCTATCTCGTCAACATATTCTTGATGCTGGGGGTGTGTGTCCCGAAGTTTATGGTGATCCTGCTATCGTTTTACCGCTTTTGTATACGCCACCAGCTCGCCAGTCTAAGAGTGGTAGAATAGCATTAATCAGGCATTTTACTCATGCAAATATACCACTTGCTTTACCTGACTATGTTGATGAACTATGTATACTGAAATCCTCCCCTGAAGAAATTGAAGAGCTTATAACTACTTTACATCAGTATGATGGTATAGTAAGCAGTGCTATGCACGGATTTATTGTAAGTCAGGCGTATCAACTTCCCTGCGCATTGGTTACTTTTGAGGGAATGGAAGATGCTGTGCATGGTGACGGAATGAAATATAAAGACTATTTTTTAGGTGTCGGGCTGAACCCTGTGAATCCTGTAGTTTTATCAAGAAATTTAACAACTGTAAATCTACACTCTTTATTAACACAAGAAGCAATTTCACAGACAATAGTTGCTCGAGTTAAGCATGAGCTGGAAAGCGCCTTTAGCTGTGAGTAGTTTTTTTTGATTAGATTTTTCCCAAGAGATTTATTGAGTTTTCCTTATGAGAAAATTAGAGAAATTACATTAAGATTGAGTAAGCTCGATCCGATTCCTATATTTTATTTTTCACTAATTCCTAATGTTGGTGATGAAATTGGTCCATATCTAGTTAATAAGTTAACAGGTCGACCTGTTGTTAAAAGTTTTATGGGGTTAACCAATCATCTTGTCTCGGTCGGGAGTATAGTTTCGGAAGCTAACTATAATTCGATCATATGGGGAAGTGGGTTTAAGTTTCCAGGAAGCAAAGTGCTGTCAAAACCTAAATTTATATCTTCTGTAAGGGGCCCACTAACTAGAACATTGTTATCCAAACAGGGGATTAATTGCCCTAGTCGATTTGGTGATCCAGCATTGGTAATGCCATTATTTTTTCAGAGTGAACTCATTGCTCAGCGTGGAGTGATTGGTGTTGTACTTCATTATCACCATCAAGATAAAAAATATCTGTTTGAGGATTCCAAATTTAAAATTATAAATGTCAGCACGAAGAATGTTGAGCATTTTATTGATCAGCTTCAAGAGTGTGAATATGTAATCTCGTCTTCTCTTCATGGTCTGATTATTTCTGACGCATATTCTATTCCTAATGTTTGGATAGCCTTCGAAAACAATTTTAACGAGCAGTTCAAATATCAAGATTATTACTTGTCACTCGGATTAACAGATAGAGCTCCTTTGATTCTAAATAATGGAATATATTATGACCCTGAATTTTTCTATTCTCATATACGTTCATCTAATATAAAGACCGCTTTTTTGGAAGCAATCCTTGATGATTTTGAGCAGTGCAGATCATACCTATAAAATAGCTGTTATAGTAACGTTGTATAATAAAGAGCTTGAGATTTCTCGGTGTATTTATAGTGTTGCTATTCAATCGCTTAAACCGGATATATTAGTTATAGTAGATGATAAGTCGACAGACAATGGTCTTAAAATAGCGAAATCGTTAAAGATTGACATTCCTGTGTTGTTTATAGAAAACTCGGAGAATGTAGGTCCGTCGATAGCCAGAAATATAGGTGTCAATAGTGTTAGCGCTGAATATATTGCTTTTTTAGACGCTGATGATTATTGGTTGCCAAATTTTTTAGAGGAAGTAGTTTTAAATCTTAAGCATGAAAATGCTAGTTTTTGTGCGACGAGTTATTTCTACTGTTATGGGGATGAGAGGTTTTTGTCGAAAACTGATGTTACTGAAAATGGTTTTATCGATGATTTTTTTGCTAGTTTTTCATCAATCAGACTACCTTTTGTGACATCTTCAGTTTGTATGAGGCAAGATTTATTTAAATTTTTGGGTGGGTTTAAAAAAGAAATATCTTTGGGAGAGGATATTATACTGTGGTCGTCAGCGTGGCAATTTGGCGGTATATTTTTGATAAAAGAACCTCTGGTGTGTTATTCATTGGATGCCAACTCCTCTCAGGTGAGACGTAGCTCCTATGCTGATATTGTTTCTTTTCTTGATTACTTTAGATGCTCTTTTGATGTGAGTTCTCTACGCACAGATAAAGAATTAAGTTCATACAATTCTTTCCTAGTAAAAACATATGTGAGAGCCTGTTTGGGGGCTGCTCTTTCTTCTAAGCGTCGGGAGTTTGATAAACTTATGGAGTTGCGAATTGATTTCTGTTTGAGTCCTACTACTATCTTATTTTGGTTGTACTGGAGTTTAAGTATTTTACCGAATTTTCTTAGGGTCAGGTTTGCGAATTTCATTTTAAGATGCATTAGGTGTTTAAGAAAAATATAGACTAAGTTTATGGTTCCCAAATAATATTATGCATAAAAGTATTTTATATGTAGTTAATGTCGATTGGTATTTTGATCTGCATTGGATGGATAGAGTAAGGGCGTCTATCAAGAAGGGTTATAAGGTGTCGGTAGCCGTAAAAATCACAAATACTGACCTCGAAGAAAAGTTCAAGAAAATGGGGTTGAGAGTATATGATGTTCCATTCTCTAGGAAGTTTGGATGGTTTCGAGAATTGCTATTATTAAAATCATTGGCTCGTGTTATTGATTCTTCCCAGTTGGATATTTGTCATGCTATTACCATAAAGGCATGTTTTAGTGTTGCTTTACTTTCATTTTTATTACGGACTAAGCTAGTAGTTTATTCATTCCCTGGTCTGGGCAGACTTTTTTCTACGAAAGGAGGAGTTCTTCTAGGTGTATTTCGAAATTTAGTTAAGCTTTTTTTTCGTATAGTTTTCCGGTTCTTTCGTAGCTCTACGACGTTTGAAAATAATGATGATAGAGCTTTACTTTTGGGTAAATGTGGTCATTTACTTAATCGAGCTAAAGTGTTACCTGGGGCGGGTGTAAACACTGAGCGCTTTTGCTATTTGGAAAAAATTTTTAGTAAAAACCTTATAGTACTTTTTTCTGGTAGATTGTTGAAAGCTAAAGGGCTTTACGACTTAGTTAGAGTTGTTGATCTAATGCGCGCTAATGACTTTCCTGTTGAATTATGGGTTGCAGGAGTTGTGGATATAGAAGGTGAAGGCTCGATATCAAATGATAGGTTGTTAAGTTTGTGCGAACAAGGAAGCATACAGAAATTATTTTTAA
This sequence comes from Sessilibacter sp. MAH3, assembly GCF_054658275.1. NCBI lineage: Bacteria > Pseudomonadati > Pseudomonadota > Gammaproteobacteria > Cellvibrionales > Cellvibrionaceae > Sessilibacter > Sessilibacter sp. MAH3. The sequence goes on from NZ_BAAGIE010000033.1 coordinate 41,778, forward strand.
ATGCTAAGAATATAGAAGAAATAATTTGGGATTCAGATGTTGTGTGTTTACCTACTTACTATGGAGAAGGTATTCCTCGGGCGTTAATAGAAGGTGCTTCTTGTGGTCGAGCAGTTGTTACATATGACGTTTCTGGCTGTAAAGACTTCGTGAGAAACAATGAAAATGGGTTTTTGATAAAAAAAGGTGATGTGCAAGCCTTGTATAATTCTTTGGTGATATTATGTAATAATCGCAAATTAGTTAACAATATGGGACTGCGGGGTAGAGAAATTGTTGAGTCAGAATATAGGAATGATATTGTGATAGGTGCCTTACTTGATATTTATGACTCAATAGCTTTTGTTAGGTAGTATTTACCTTTCTTCATATAAGCTCCCTCTGTGGTAGTCAATAATTTTGACCGCACGTTAATAAGAATTCTAGTAAGCCTGTTCTGCTTTGTCGAGCGTCATACTACCGTTTTTTGAATGTGGTCTGTGTTGAGTATAATTACCCGTTAGATAACGAATAATATGTTGCTTATCTTCTTCTTTTCGAAAGTTTTATAGCCTTTTTTAGAAATCCATTCTGTTTTTAAACCTTGGTTTCAAGTAATAACTGCAATCAATTATGCAGCAAGTAAATCTACTCGCTGCCCTAAAAATAATTCATTCGGT
>NZ_BAAGIE010000034.1:0-40100 GCF_054658275.1 Sessilibacter sp. MAH3
CATCGCCGATGGTAGTGTGGGGTCTCCCCATGTGAGAGTAGGTCATCGTCAAGCTCTTAACTCTAAAAGGGCCATCCCAAAGGATGGCCCTTTTTTTATGCCTTTTTAAAACAATCCATATGCCCTTCAAAAATAACTCGCTAAATTAAAACTCTCATCAGCGTTTTTAATAAATATCCAACTCATCTTGGATGATTTAATTTCAATTACCCAATACTAGTTAGATGATTGAAGATTACTCTGAATAGTTAGCTATTTTTGGCTAGCCCGGCGTTAATGCGATCGCTCTAGAATCCTTAAAAGAGTTTTTCGACTGTTTCGATATTATTGGAATTGGCTGTAGAGAGTTTTTCTCAAGAATGTCCAATCATCTATCTCTGTGGCTCTGGTTCTATTACTAGTGGCCTATCTCTGTTTAAGTCTATTCGTTTTGTTAAACGCCGCCATGACTTGCTAGTTTCAGTGTTTTTTAACCACAGTTTCTGGCAATTTAAATGTTGCGACTAAAGTAGCGGTAGCTAATTTCGCCGTGATTAATTATAAAGATGCAGATCTTGAGTCTGATTAAGATTGTTAGGGTTATTCATAAACCTAACGGGGCGTGCTTAGGATGAGCAGAGTACTCGAGCTAATAATTACAGTGTGCTCAAGTCCCTGAAGAACGGCGTCGCCGGCGCTAAACGAAACGCATAATAATCCTGAAAATCCGCGTTGAGTTTTTCTTCTAAATCGAGATTTCTGTATTTTTTATATGATCTTAAATCTCGCCATATTTCCCCTTTTAGTTATACAGATGCTGTTTTCAAATTTTTGAAATTTCTGTGAATCTCAAACAACGTCTCGATGTTGTATTCGATCACTCCCTTGCTCTGTGCGACTGGGAAATGTCCCATAACCGATAATTAGATTAGAACGGATCACTGGCAACAGAGAGCCAAAAGCAATTTTTCTGTTCTGAGTTCGCTCGGTGACCGATCCAAGAGGCAGTAAATTATGGATGGTGGAAATCCCCGTAGTAGTTACGAAGCACTTCATAAGCCGCAGAGTGAATTTGCGACCCGTGAAGAATATCTTGAGCATGAATTAACCATCATGACGCCAAAGCGTTGGAGACCAAATTTACCGTTTAAAGACTACCGATTTGAATTCGAAGATCTTGTCCCTGCAATTGCAGCGACAATTGGTAAAATCGTAATGGTTGCCGCAGTAGCGGGTGCATTTGCTATTCCATTGGGTTTAGACAACGCATTTGTGATTGAAAACGCGCGATTTGAAATGCTTATCGCAGCAGTTTTGTTTGTAATTTTAATTAACGGATTTTTTAATCCCACCGCCAACCTCGCAGGTACTCACGGGCCGTTAATACCTTTAATTCCATTAATTGTCGCCGCTGGTGGACACCCAATGGCATTCGGCATTATGGTCGGTGTGCTCGGATTTATGCTTGGCGTCTCAAAGGGCGGAAGTTTGCTGGCCAAACTCACCAGTAAAGGTGTGTGCGGCGGTTTATTGCTCTATCTCGGATTTGTGGGAATAACCGGGCAGGTTAAGGCCCTTTATACTTGGGCCGGAGGCTTTGATAAAGCCTATATCGCCTTTGTGATCATATTTGCCACAATTTTAATGTACGCCTATTTAGAACATGTTCGCTTACGTTGGTTGGCAATCCCATTGGGTGCGTTGCTTGCGGCAATTATCGCTTTTGCCCTTGGCGCTCCCTTTGAATTTAAAACCGAACCAGGCATTCCTAACTTGAACCCAGCGTATTGGTGGGGTGAAAATACAGGTTGGCAATTGGGCTTACCAGATTTTCAGAACTTTTTAGCGGTTGCGCCGTTTGCGGTATTGGCCGTAGCCATGTGGTCACCAGACTTCTTAGGGCACAAAGTTTTCCAAGAATTAAACTACCCAAAACGTTCTGAAAAAGTATTGATGAACATCGATGACACCATGATTGTCGCTGGTGCACGCCAAGTTGTTGGTACTGCGTTAGGTGGTGGTAACCTAACCTCGTCTTGGGGTACTTACATGATTCCGGCGGCAATCGCTAAACGACCAATTCCAGCCGGTGCCGTGCTTACGGGATTATTCTGTGTGATTGCAGCACTATGGGGTTACCCAATGGATTTGGCTGTCTGGCGTCCGGTATTGAGTGTTGCTTTGCTTGTGGGTGTGTTCGTACCTTTGCTAGAAGCGGGCATGCAAATGACTCGTGAAGGTAAAACCTCGCAATCCGCAGCCGTTGTTATTTTCTCCTCTACGTTGGTAAATCCAGCCTTCGGTTGGTCGTTGACCATGCTGCTTGATAACCTAGGATTAATTGGCGACAAAGAACGTGGTCAAGAAATGGGTCATATGCATCGTTGGGTCATTCCAACTATTGTATTTGTATTGTTAACCGGCATCTTAGCGGGTATAGGCCAAATTCCAGGGATTCCAGCGTTCTTATAAACCGTTAATATCACAACTGTTTAATTACCGATAATTAAACCGCAGTTCTATTTAAGAGCTGCGGTTTTTTTTCGCCCTTAAAAATTTTGTATTAATGCTTTTTTATTCAATCAATATAGATGTATTAATAACAAATGATTCTTGGTTGATAAGTTAAGAAATTATTATGACTTGCGGAGGTGAATTTCTATCGGTTAACAGAAAAGTTAAAAGTTTTCGTTAAGAATGAATAAATGATCTAGCTCTGATTTTTTGACTGAAACGATAAACAAATCAAAAAACAATAACCTGACAATAATTACAGGTGTGAGTTTTTGAAGCTGCTTATAAAAAACTTATCAAAAAGGTTAGAAAATTAAAAAACCGTTGTTTTATCAGAGTATTAATGATCGATACGAAACATACTTTTAATTCAATAGAAATATTACTTCTGTAATCAACCTAAAAAAGTATGAATATGCACTGTCGAAATATTTAAATATATTTGAGGCGGGAATATCCTTATTCGTTGAGTGCTTGTTGTTAAGACTTTATTGTTAATTCGTAATATTAATCAGAATTGATTATTAATTGGCGAATTATTGATTCTTATTATTGTTACCGTCAGTGGCTAAAGGCTCAAAATTTAGCGGCATTTTTAAATTAGGTGAAATAACCGTATGAATAGACAATCTCATAACCTTAAGTTTTTCGTTACGACATTAGGGTTGTTAATGATTTTTTTATCTAACCTAGCAAATGCAGCTAAACCTTGGGGGCCAACCTTTACCGATCTTGCCAAAGCAGTAAATACAACTGCTTTGGTTGAAGTTGAGAGTCAGGCAGACGACGAAATAACGGTAAAAGTTAAAGACGTTATTTTGGGTGATTTTGAAGAAGGCAAAAGCCTAACGTTGAAATTCTCAGATGACACCTTTGGTGCCTTGAGCGTTGGTGAAACCAAATTAGTTACCTTTTCTTTTTTAAAGAAACATCCAACCCTGCGTGATGAATACATTGAAGATCCAAATGGCCCAAGAGTCCTCGATATTCGTGGTCTAAGCACCAACGCTGCTTTTGATGTTAATCCAAAAGTTGTTGAGTTATTTGGTTTACAAAAAGAAATCCTAACGGTTAAAGATGACGGCGCTCTTGCAGCTTTTCAGAAGAAAAACAGCGAGCTATTGGTAAGCGCGATTAAAACCGCCACAGATATTAGAACTCAGCGGTTATTATTGCCAGAGTTGATGTTGCGAGATGATTTACATTCAGTTATTTCAGAAAAGCAAGCGAACATCTTGCTAAAAGAATTGGAAAAATCTGATCGCAGTGACGAACTCGATATTATGTTGTTTACTGCCTTACAAAAAATAGAAGCAACCAACGATAAAAGATTAGCGAAATATTCTAAAAAGCTGTTAGGTCAAAAATCTGAACAGGTTAATTTAGCCAGCTATGAACCCGGTTTAATTGTTAAAGCATTAGAGTCGTTCCCAGCCGGTAGCAAATCGAAAGACCTGCACGTTATCGAAAAATACTTAAACAGTAATTCGCCCTCAATTGTTAAACAAACCATTAAAGCAATGGATACCGTTGATGCCGATGCTGCACATAAAATTCTTGCTGACTTCGAACTATCAGATTCAGCACATCGCGATGCTAAGCAAGCTGTAGCATCGTATTTAAAGAAATAGAATTTAGCACTACCCACGCTAAAACTTCGGTTTGCGAGATTAATTTTGAGTTTAACTCCTAAATTAATCTCATGAGCCAAGGTCGCTATTGCAAAATAGCGAGGTCCTCTATTGTCGAATATTTTTTACCCTCTGGTTCGGCAATAGCAATACTGAATATTTCAGCCATTCGCGACAATAAAAACTGACGCTTAATTTTGGTCAGTGATTTTTAGCAAATACTTACGCGCAATTAAAATTAATTGAGTTGAGTGGGCTGAAGTTATTTAGACAATTCCAAAAGCTCAGAAAAGCTTTATTTTTTACAACTTAGTGGAGCGAGACATGCGTAAATCGATGAATCGAAGCAAGTTCGCCGCTATTGGAGCAGGTTGCGTTATGCTAGCCTCTGCGATTGGCCAAGCCTTCGCCGAAGCACCTGTTACCAATGCGAGTGAATGGACTCAAGCTGGAGACTTCCAGATGATGGTTCGCAAACCTGTACAGTTTGATCGTACTGGCGAGCGTTTAGACGAATTATTATTAAAAATGCCGAAGCGCCCAGCTTCAGCGGCCCCACGTCCTAGCCGTGAAATTCCTAACAAATTCAATACCGACCTAGCACCACGTCCACAAGCAGCCGTTCCTGCTGACTACGTTGACGCCATGGTAAGTGCTCCAACTGCATTGGCTCCTGTAGGTAATGTAAGTGTTCCTGGCCCAAGCAGCGACGACAACGCAGCCGTTGTTGGCGGTCGTATTGCGCCACCAGATATCACTGGTGACGTGGGTCGTGAGTTTGTTGTGGCTTACGCTAACTTGGTATGGACTTACTACGACAAGTCTGGTGCCGTTGTTGGTGGTCCGTTCCCAGGTAACAGCTTCTGGGCAGGTTTCGGTGGCCGTTGTGAATCTGACAACAGTGGTGACCCAATTGCCATTTACGATCACCTTGCAGATCGTTGGGTATTCAGCCAATTTGCTGTTGACCAAGCTCCATTCTTACAATGTTTCGCAATCTCCGAAACCAATGACCCTGCCGGTCCTTACACTCGTTACGCGTACGAAATCGTACCTGGCGATTTCAACGACTATCCAAAAATCGGTCTTTGGAGTGACGGTGCTGGTCAAAGCGCTTACCACGCAACTTTCCGTCAGTTCGCTAACGGTCAAAGCTTCTCTGGTATCGACGCTGTTGCCTTCGACCGTGACGCAATGTTAGCGGGTGATCCAGCAGCTTCATTCGTAGTATTCCGTATTAACACCAACGCGGTGCCAGATGGTATTCAACCTGCGCACATCGACGGTGGTCCAGTTGCACCTGCAGGTAGCTGTGGTCTATACGGCGCTGCGTTAAACAACAACAATAACGATGGTTACTTGTTCTGGGAATTGTGTACCGATTGGAACAACCCAGCTAACTCAACCTTCGATGCCAAACCATTGTTGACTCAAGGCGTACCGCCATGGGCTGCAAGTGGCACCGTTCCGCAACCAGCACCTGGTAGCAGCTTGGATGATCTCGATAACTTCACTGCTTATCGTTTCTCCACTCGCTTCTTCCCAGGCCAAGGTATGCGCGGTGTAATGGCGCACACCATCAACGCGGGTAACAACACCGCTGGTATGCGTTGGGCAACCTTCGATCTAGACAACCCAGATGCCATCACTCTTGATGACACCGGTACTCTAGGCCAAGGCGACGGCGTACATCGTTGGATGGGTTCTGCGACCTTCGACCAAATTGGTAACATCGGTATTGCTTACTCTGCGTCAGCAACTAACCTGTTCCCATCAGTTCGTTTCACTGGTCGTGAAACTACCGATCCTGCGGGCACTCTTCAACTAGAAGGCACCTGTGTTGATGGTACTGGTGTACAAACTGGTGTAAGCCGTTGGGGTGACTACTCAACTACCGCGGTTGACCCTGTTGATCAATGTACTTTCTGGACCTTCCAAGAATACGTTGAGCTAACTGGTAACTTCCAGTGGAGCACCCGTGTATGTAGCTTTAGCTTCCCATCATGTACTGGCGATGAGCCACCACCACCACCTCCAGGCAACCAACCACCTGTTGCTGATGCTGGCGGTGATGTAACTGTTGCTGCCCGTTCACGTGGTATTTTCGATGGCACTGGTTCTTTCGATCCAGACGGCAACATAGTTTCTTACTCTTGGACTACCAACAGTGGTGCCCTTCGTTTAACCAACACTACCAGCGCAAGTGTTGATTACTCAGTGCGTCGTGTAAGAACTACCACTACTGCACTTGTGACCTTAACCGTCACTGATAACAACGGTGCAACTGCAAGCGACACCATCACTGTTACCATCACTCCATAAGTGAATAACTTTGTTGGAATATAAAGAGAGGCCCGAAAGGGCCTCTTTCTTGTGACGCATAAAAATATCAGCTAGTCGACCTTACGCCCAAGCAATTACCTTGGGATTGCATCCATCAAATTTATTCCAACAGTAAAAACCTCGGATTTATCATGAGTATTACATCCGTTTGTGCCCGAAAACCATTTCAGCTCAGCTTAGTAGCCGCTTGTATCATCAGTGCGAACTCCATGGCTTTCGCCCAAACCGATAATGAAACATCCAGTAAAAACATTAAAGCAACCGTAAGCAGTGATATCGAAACTGTTTTGGTAATTGCTGATCAAAATCGTACTCAAAAAATTGCCTCTGAAACTCAACACTTTCTGAGTAGCGACCAAGTAGATTCGATACGTGGCATTACCAGTGGTGACCTGATTGCACGTTTACCGTCAGCCAATATCACCACCAACTCCCGTGGTGAAACCCTCGTTAATGTACGAAGTGCCGGCGAACGTCAGCTTTCCGTATTTTTTAACGGTGCCTTGGTTAATGTTCCTTGGGACAATCGATACGATCTCGATTTATTTCCCGCCAATCTTATCGACAGCGTAGCGACCGCAACAGGAACGCTATCGCCTCAATACGGCGTAAATGCGCTCAGTGCTGTTTCTATTCAGCCAAAAACACAATTAAAAAATTCAAATAATTTCCAAGTGGATGGCCAATTTGGCTCTGAAAATCAACGCGGCGTTGATGTTGTTGGCTCCATTCGACGTGGCGACCACGACTTTATTCTAGGTATTGGCAATTACGAGCGTGATGGCGTGTCTTTATCCAGCGATGAGAACTTAGAGTTTCATCAGCGCGATGACGATCAAAGAACCAATACCGATTACGAACGTGACAACGCGTTCTTCCACTATGGTTATGAGCAAGACACGTGGAACCTATCGACCTCACTAATTTATTCCAATATTGAACGTGGCATTGCACCGGAAAGTGATCGCCCGGCAGACGATGTACGTTTTTGGCGTTACCCAAAAGCCGATACCTTTATGGCCGTTGTGAGTGGCTCGGCATTAATAAATGCCAACAGTGAAATCACCGCAACCACATGGATGCAAAATTACCAGCAAACCATCAACAGCTACACCGACGATACCTATTCGTTACTTAACGCCGTACAAGAAGACGACGACGATACCTACGGCGCACGTGTTATCTACAGTTACCATTTGAATAATTCCTTGGTGAACCTATCGGGTAACTATGTTCATTCAGAACATCAACAAAAAGATACCGATTTCGACGACCTAGGCATTGCCATTGCCGACAGCGTTAGCGACCAAAACTACAGCCAAGATTTAATCAGCGCCGGACTGGATTTCAAAACCGACCTTACCAACCAATTAACCTTAGAACTTGGTGCAGGCATCGACAGTGTTAATTATATTGATACTGGTGAATTACCCGGAATCGATGGCTTTGACGAACCGGTATTACGTGCGGGCTTAAACTGGCAAGCAACAGACGAGCTAACGCTACGTTTAGCGGTCGGTGAAAAGTCACGCTTACCAACCATGCGTGAATTATTTGGCACAGCGCTAAATCGCTTTTTAATTAATCCCGATTTAGAGCCCGAAAAAGTCTTCTCAACCGAACTTGGTTTCGATTGGTTTACCGGCCCACACTTTTTATCGGTTACCTTATTCGACCAGCAACTTGACGACACCATTGATCAACAACGCGTTGGTCGTTTGCGTCAGCGCATCAACCTAAAAGGCTCGCAAGTAACCGGCATTGAAGTAAACAGCTCTTGGGCACTAACAGAACAATTAAATATTATTGCCCAAGCAACAATTTCCGATGCTCGTCGTAAAGTCAGTTCAAGCGACGAGCCAGATGTGTTATCTGAACGACCAGAAAACCTTGGCAGACTCAAACTCGACTACGCGTTTTTACCAAACAGCAATCTATACGTAGAAGCCGACTATCGCGGTAAGAGCTACTCACCTGACCCTGATGGCGACTTCCAAGAACTCGACGACGCGACCCTATACAATATTGGTGTTGATTGGGTTCCAGAAACCCTAAGCAACTATACTGATAACCAACTGACCCTATTTATGCGCGCCGAAAACATCACCGACGAATACTACCTACCGCAGTCGGGTTTACCCGCCGCAGGTATGAGCTACCGCTTGGGGTTTAGATATTCGCTGTAAACAAAACGCTAAAATAAATCAATAAAAAAGCCCGACATTGTTCGGGCTTTTTTATATTTAAAATATGCTGTTTTGTGTTGGAGCTTATGACGATAATTTGCATCCTAAAAAATTAAAGGAAGCTCTGATTAAATTAGAGCTTCCAGCGACACATGGATGTGTTGCCAATTTCAAGAACGGTAAGTGATTGAAATAGTGAAGAAATTGGAAATCGCATTTTCAATTTCTATTCTCTGATTAAATCAGGGATGAGTTAATCAGAGATTCCTAAAAGTTCTCGCAATAAATTATGGCCTCAGTAACCGCTTTTGCGCTTTCTTTTGAATAACCTCCACCACCCAGAATCACAGTGGGAATTCTTAAATTTTTTAATGTTTGCAGTGTTAAGTATTCACGATTGCAAATATCTTGCACTGTTAATTTCAGCTTGCCGAGTTTATCGCTAGTTAACGTGTCTGTACCGGCTATTACGTAAGCAAGACGGTATTCATTGGTTATTTTCTCTAGCGATTTTTTAAAAACTTCTAAATATCGATCGCCTTGAGTGCCAGACTTTAAAGGTACGGAAATATTTACACGGTCACGAGTAAACTTAGAGGTAGGATAAATATCGGAATTATAAACATCTAAAATGGTAACATTACTGTTATCCATAAATGTATAAGCATTACCATTGCCGTGATGAGCATCTGTGTCAATAATTAGAACTTTATCGTATGCGGATAATAATTTGTTTTTAATTAATTGCTGATAAACAATTCCTACGTCGTTATAAATACAGAAGCCTTCCATATTTTGATGCATGGCATGATGGTAACCACCCGATAAATTCCAATAAACCCCACCTTTTTGTAAAGCTTGTTCAGATCCCAATTGTGTTCCAGCAACTCCCCAGCGCATGGGTGTTAGAATTTTTTTTTCGATAAAATCAAAAGATAAAAAAGGAATGTTTGGAATCTCTAACGCTTTTAATATTCCGTTTTTATTTCTAACTCGATGCTGCATAATACTTGATAAAAACTCATCAATTACCACCATCTCCATTGGTTGCTTGGGCGATATTATATTGATTTTTTCGTGATGTTTTATAGCCTTGAAAATATTACGAAATTTAGCGCCTTCAAAAGGATGAAGGTACTTCAAAACGCCGAGATCAAAATTGTAATGGTCATCGTATATTACATTCATGAGTTATTTCATCATTCGGTAGCCAGTTCACGAGCATATCGCAGTATATCACCCGGTGTCCAAATTCCTCGTCCTAAAAATCTTCCTAGTTTTGAATAATCTTTCGCTGTTGGTGCAAAGCTCGGTTCTTTACCGCTTGCGGCTTTCAGGCATTCGGCAACAACACTGGAACAGTTATATTTTGCCAATTGATAACGTGGAGTATTTGAAATCAAGTTTGCTACAAACTCTGAAAGCTTACGCTCATCAATTTTTCGTATGATTACAGTGATAGGTTGCCTATTGCCTTCGAATTCAATATCTTCTTCTAGAGCGTTTATAAATGCACCTGGATGACTTCTCTTAATTTTTAAATCTTTCTTTCCAGCCGCATCTTCTGGCCAAAAACTAATATAGTTATTGCCAAAAGATAGTGATGTGTGTCCAACCATATTATCGTGCGGAAGCCAAATATGAACTCTTAGCATAATCCAACTCCAGAAAATAAACTTAAGTATGATTTAATAAAAGTTAGCAGGACGGTTATTTTGTAAATTAATTTTATAAGATCAGTGAAGGTGCGCTCAGAATAGAACATTTGAATTAATTTTACATTTAATAATGCATAAGATGTAATTAGTGAAATCAATGATTGACAATTATCGGTCAATATCTAAATCTAGATGTGGGAATATTAAGTGCATCAGTCTCGTTAACTACAACCCAGAAGAAATAGCTGTAATGGCTTCAATTCAGATTCCAAACTGGGGGGAGGGTATAATTACTGATGAGTGAATTGTTGAGATCCTTTGGAGGCAGGTTGGTAGAGTAGATAGCGCAGTTGTTTCCCAGGTAGCGGCGGTATTAGATGGAGCGACACATACCCAGACTACACCAACAGCTAAGTTCCTAGAGTTAACACCGAGTCAGAAATTGGGGATATAGATAGGTTATTGTTCATAAGGTAAATAGCAGAAGCTATAGATTACCTTTAATTCAAAGAGTTTATTGTGTTCCAATAAATTAAGATTAATAGATTTCTGTACTATGTAGACAACTGCAAATTGAATACTTTGATAATTGGTAAATAAAATATGACTGAAATAGCGATTAAAAAAATCAGGTTATGGTGACTGGTTGAATCTGGGTTGATTTTTCTCCAAAAAAGTGGCGTGATTTATACCAATCAGGTCGGCGGTACAGCGTGCTTACACCCGCAAGTGGAAGGAATATTTGCACCAATCGAATACGATATTCCACTAGCTCATCCTGAGGATACCTTAGAGTCAAAGTTAGCATATTTACTTTGTAATTATGATTTTCTGCCTTCAAAGAAGGCAGATGAATTAGATGAGTTATTCTCTATTAGATGGGAAACTAAATGTTTAACCGTCGATAGAAGTAAGTTGGATCTATCTTGTGAGGCTTGGGTTTATGTTCTAGTAGACGCAGGAAAATGTGATTTGTTTTCTGGTGATGCTATTCATTCTGCGATATTAACTTGGTCAAATAGTGATTGAGTTTTATTGCTGACTGATTTTTAGTTTATTTATCCTGTAATAAATATACCTAATTCGATAGCTTTTATTCACTCTGATAGCACGTATATACAACCATAGATATCATCGGCTTAGTTAGTGCTGGTTTCATATCCTCAAAAAAAGTGAAGTTATAACTGAATACATTATTTATAGAAAATAATTGTAAGTTAGCACGAACAAAATCAATACATCATACGAGTCAATCTTGGGTCAATATGCTTTTATGTGCTGCTCAAATTGACATGATTTCGAGGAATGGAGAAATGATGCCGTACTGGTGTGATACAACAATGGTTGCGAGTATTTAACTGATTCCATCATACCTAAATTTTTTAAAACTCTATAGTTTCAAGCTAGGTAATGCATCCTTCGAATTCTTTATCGAAAGTTAAAAAACGGCCTTAATGTTATGATTACGATATTAATTCGGTAATTACAATTTGAATTATGAAGATTCTAATTAATATTCCACAAACTTGGCGTGTAGCTCCGAGTTATACAGAGTTTTCTATTAAAATAGATCAAAGAGATAGTGTTTTCGAGGTCCAATTTGGTGCTACCGAAAAACAAGGAAATAGGTTTGTAGAACTTGAGAAAAATTTATCGTTTCAAGATGTTTATTATTTCCAACAAGTACAATTTGATAACAAAATTTTAAACTATTATTTGGAAAATAATTTTGATTTTAGTAGAGTCTACGATTTTTCGAATGGAGGGCATAACAGATTTCGCGAAGAGTGGGAGAATTCTGATCTCTGTCCTGACTCGTCTTTCTATGTTGTAGAAAATTCAGACATTATTAGTCTTACTTCCATGAGTGTTGGAGAAGCTTTACAACATTACGTTCTGTTGGGTGATGAAACGCTTATTGAGATAGTTGCTGCTGGTTATAATGTTTTACCTTGAAATCAAATTTTCAATTGTCAATGAAAATCCCTCGACTTCACATTAAATTCCATCAAATATTCGCTTAGGTCTGTTAATTTTCCGGCAATAACATGTACAACGTTATTGTCGGTTTCTACAACGCCGTTAATTTGTAGCAGTTTGCTGGTTAATAAAATAGTGCGGTACTGTTCTTGGACGCGTTTCCACACCACCACGTTGGTGTTGCCGAATTCGTCTTCTAGGGTTAAGAATAAAACGCCTTTGGCGGAGCCGGGTTTTTGTCTGCCGGTTACAAGCCCGGCAATGCGAATAAATCCACCGTGGTGAATGCTGTTTAGGTCGGCGCTGGTTTTGCAACGGTTAAACGGGAATTGGTTGCGTAAAATGGCCATTGGGTGGCGCCGCAGGCTAAGGCCGGTGGTTTGGTAGTCTTGCTGGATATTTTCGTATTCGTCGGGTTGGTTTATGTTGTTAAAAACTTCTGGTAATTCTTTTTGTTGTTCTGATTTTTGTGCATTAATTAGCGGGCGATAGGTTTCTACGCCACTGCTTAACCAATGTGCTTGGTAGCGATTACCGGCGATGGTTTGTAAGGCATCGGCTGAGGCCAATAAATTAATTTCGCTTTTTTCCAATTTTGCCGCGTGAATAATTTGCGTTAATTCTGTGTTGTTTTTGCGTGCTTCAATAACTCGCTTTGCGGATTCTTCATTAAAGCCTTTTACCCGAGAAAATCCTAAACGAATCACACCTAAATGATTGTTATTTGGGTTTTGCTCTAAGGTGGTTAGCCAGTGGCTTTTTAAAATATCCACCGGTAATACTTTTACGTTGTGGCGAGTGGCATCTTGCACCAGCTGCGACGGCGAATAAAAACCCATGGGTTGGCTGTTTAATAGGGCAATATAAAACGCCGCCGGATGATGACATTTAAACCAAGAGCTGAAGTAACACAGATTCGCAAAACTTGCCGAGTGTGATTCCGGAAAGCCATAACCGCCAAAACCTTTTAGCTGTTCAAACATGCGCTCGGCAAAATTTAATTCGTAACCGCGCGCTAACATGCCGTTAATGAGTTTATCTTTAAAGGTTAATAAATTGCCATTACGGCCCCAGGCTGCCATGGCGCGGCGCAGTTGATCGGCTTCGCCACCGCTAAAACCGGCAGCAACCATGGCAATTTTGATGGCTTGCTCCTGAAAAATCGGTACTCCCAAGGTGCGCTGCAAAACACTTTTAATGGCATCGCTGGGGTAGCTAATTGGTTCTATACCGTCGCGCCGCCGCAAATAGGGGTGCACCATATCACCTTGAATGGGGCCGGGACGAACGATGGCAATCTCGATCACCAAGTCATAAAAGGTTTTTGGTTTAAGCCGTGGCAGCATGGCCATTTGCGCGCGGGATTCCACCTGAAACACCCCAACGCTGTCGGCACGGCTCAGCATGGCATAGGTATGCGGGTCTTCTTGGGGAATATCTTGTAACGTTTGAATGGTTGGTTGGTATTTATTCACCAGTTTTAAACATTGGTGTAGGGCGGTAAGCATACCTAATGCAAGTACATCGACCTTTAATAAGCCAAGGGTTTCGATATCGGTTTTATCCCACTGAATCACCGTGCGGCCTGCCATGCTGGCGTTTTCGATGGGCACCATTTCGCTGATTTTGCCTTCGCTAATCACAAAGCCGCCCACGTGTTGGGATAAATGCCGAGGGAAACCAATAATGCTGTGCACCAAACGGCAAAAATGCTGCAATAAAAAATTATCGGCATCAACACCGTATTCTGCGAAGCGAATTTTTAGGTCTTCGGTTCTGTCCCACCAGGCGATATTTTTACTGAGGTGATCCAACAGGGATTCATCAAAACCCAAGGCCTTACCAACATCGCGTACGGCGCTGCGGGCACGGTAGGTAATTACCGTGGCAGTTAGGGCGGCGCGTTCGCGGCCGTATTTATCGTAAATGTATTGAATCACTTCTTCGCGGCGTTGATGTTCAAAATCTACGTCGATATCCGGCGGCTCGTCTCGTTCGCGAGAAATAAATCGCTCAAACAAAACATCAATTAGCTCTGGTGAGACTTCGGTAATTTGCAGACAATAACAAACAATCGAGTTCGCCGCCGATCCGCGACCCTGACATAAAATATCTCGGCTACGCGCAAAGGTGACAATATCGTTAACGGTTAAAAAATAATATTCGTAACGCAGCTCTTCAATAAGCGTTAATTCGTAATCTAACTTGGCGGCGATTTTTGCGGGAATACCCTTGGGCCAACGAATGCTAATACCGTCGTTCACAAGCTGGCGTAAATAATCGATAGGCGTAATGCCTTTGGGCACTAATTCTTTGGGATATTCGTATTTAAGTTCCTCCAGCGAAAAACTAAATTGTTCGCAAAAATAATCGGCCTCATTGATCAGTTCAACCGAATATCGTCCGTAAAACTCGTGCAGGTTTTTAATGTGCGATTCGCTGTTTGCTTGGCCACAATTGCCAAGGCGTTGCACCGATGTATTTAACCGAATTGCGCTCAGTACATCGTGCAGTTTTTTTTGCTCTGGGCTGTGCATAAGCACGTGGTCACAGGCCAGTAATGGAATATTGCATTCTAAACTCAACTGTTGCAGTTCGTTAAAAAAGAACGCTTCGCCTGCGGCGTAATTATGGTTAACGCCAATCCATAAACGCTCTTTAAATTGTCGTTGCAGTTTTTTACCTAGCCAAAAATTATCGAGATTAATCTCGCGAGAATAATCGTCTCGCTGCGGTAACCAAACCAGTAAGCAGGTTTTTAGTCGAAATTGCAGATCGTTAAATTCAAGATGATACTCGCCTTTTTCGCTGCGTCTTCGCGCCAAGGTAATTAAACCCGAAAGCTCCGCATAGGCTTGGCGTGTGGGGGCGTAGGCAATAATGTGCATGCCGTTGGCAAGCTTAAATAACGAACCTATTAAGAGTTGAATCGCATCTGTTTTAGTTTGCGCGTAGGCTTTTACCACACCTGCTAGCGAACATTCGTCGGTAATGGCGATGGTGTTATAGCCAAGTTCAGCGGCGGTAGAAATTAATTCTTCGGGGTGTGAGGCGCCTGTTAAAAAACTGAAATTACTCTGGCAAAACAACAGACTGGGCATTAGCTAAAAATACCCTGCACAAACCATTGTTGCGTGTGCTTGTCTTGATAAATCCAAACCCGGCGAAAATCGTTTTGTTCGGCAATAAAATAATCGCGATAAACATCGCCGGTATTCGTCCACCATTGGCTTTGAATACGCTCTGGGCCTTGCAAAATGGTTAAAGGCCCGTGCCAACAGAGTTGATCTTCACGATGATTAATGCAAATGGGTGGTTCTAATAACCACGTGGGTTTAGGGTCAAAAACAGTTGAGCTTAACGATGTAGATGGATTATGTGCTTGCTCATCACTTGAGCTGTTAGAAGCGCTTAATAAATCTTGCTGAAGATAAGCGTTTTTTTTTAGTTTCTGCTCAGACGTTTTTTTAGATAAGAGCTGATTAGACCCTTGCCGTTGAATGCTTGAATGTCGCCAGAAATTTTGCTGCTCCGGTAAATGCTCGGTTTGTGGATTTGGTTCGACAATAGCATTTGCATCTAAACGATTGTGCAATTTGGTTAATAATAATTGCCACTGGCGTTGAACCTCGTTTTTATTTAAACCGTTATTGTCGTATTGAAAAATCTCGTCACTGCTGTGTTGTAATGCTGAGCTGTGCGTCAGTTTTAATTCAATGTAATTAACTTCAAAACTTAATTGCAAATGATCAAAATGCAGTTGTGTGAGTTCTTGTAATAATTCGCCATCGGTATAAATGGGCTGGCACAATACCGCAATAGTGATGGATTGATATCGGTCCCCTAAGACCCATTCCACACCTTCACACTGTAGCTGCTGTGTTTTTAAAAAAATCAATAATTGTTGTATCAGTTGTCTGCTGTCGTGTTCTAATAATTGGGTGTTTTGAATCGGAAAATCTAAATCTCGTTTTTGTTGAAAATAATGATTCTCGCTGGGGCGATGTCTTACGTTTTGGCGCAGTCCTTTCAATTGTTGAATGTAATCAACAAAACCGTTACCAAAACGTTTGCCTAATTCACCGTGTGGAATTTTAAAAACATCTTCTAATGTGCGAATGCCCATTTTCGCCATTTTTTTAAAAGCGCTTTGATAGCAATCTAGTTGTTGAATACGGATGTTATTCAGTAGCGCTAAAAACTCATGAATAGACGAATGTTCGTTAATTGAAATGTGACTGTGCGTTAGCGCCCAAGCGGATTCCGGTGTAAGGCCAACGCCAAAACAGATTTGAATGTTTGTCTCAGCAAAATATTCTGCCAATTGCTGTTTGATTTTTTCAAGACCAAAAAACAGTTTTAAACTGCCAGAAATTTCCAGCAATAAACCCGGTTGTAAATAAGTGGGTTGGTCTTTATCGGTATTTTTCTCAGTAAAGCTTTGGCTGTTAATTTTAAAAGTCTGTTTGGCTTTGTCACTATCAAGAGTTTCGTTGCCATTGCAACTGTGCAAACGAGTTTCTAACGTTGGCGTATTGTGCAGTTTTACGTAAGACGTAAAGTCGTAACAGGCATCGGCAAATTTCTGCAAATAAAACCATTCCAGTTGCGTATTTTGTCCAAGGCTTATGTGCGTTAGGCTTTTGTCTAAGCCAGTGGATGATTGTGATTGCTCGTGATTATTAAAGAATAAAGAGTTGTCATTCGTTAACGAAGTGCTTTGTGCCGTTAATAAGGCATCGGCGGTGGATACATTCATTCCCCGGCAAACACCCAAGGCAAGGGCGCGGTCGTTGGCGAACAACACGCTCTTTTTACCGGCATTGTGGTTAAACACAATGGTTGGCTTGTGGGCGAATTCTGCTTGGGAATCTTTTGGTGTGTCTGCCAAAAAAACATCCAATGGTAAACGCGGAAAACGAATGGCTAACCACAACATAACTACTGCCCCGAATTCTGTGGAAAGTGCGTGTTAAGCGGCGTTAACGCCAATGAACCGCGATTAAAATGCAACACCTTTGCGAGCTGTTTACTGGTTTGTGCGGATGAATCTGTTGTGGTTTTGGGCTTAAGTTGATGGTGTTTAGGCGCCCAAAGGTTGGGTCTTGCCAGCACACACTGCTGTGGCCGCTGTTGCCCGCGCTGCTTAGTGATATGCACTAATAAACCTTCAACTGAGAACGCAGCCGTAATACGCAGTGGCGCCGGTGACTGAACCTGCGCTGGGCGCTGCTTGCGAAAACAAAAGCACAAGGCTTGGCTTTGGCTGGCCGCCAGTTGCAGTTTGCGCAATTCGGTGTAACGCCAGTTGAGTTTACCTTCCCACGCCACCACCGCCGTACAGCAGCGCGCTTGCAAGATATCGAGCAAAGCACTGATGGCTTGAGCTTTTTTGTGATGCGATTGAATACGCACCACGCGAATGCTGTCGCACCGAATACCCAGCTGACTTAAACCCGGTGCAAACGGCATGGCCGGTGGGTTAAACAGCAGAATCAACCCGGTCTTGTGGCTTAGACTCGCCAAAGCTGGCGCTATAAGCTGCCATTCGCCGTGGCCATTGGCCTTTTGGCCTACATCAATCAATTCCGAAACCGGCCAACCACCGTTAATCAACAACTTATCTAAAGCTTTGTGTTTGCTGCTAATGACTCGTCCTTGAGTAACTGCTGCACCACGCCAAACATCTTTGCGGCGCAGCAGTTGTTCCAGTAAATCGTTGCTACCGTTGATTGCAGATTGTTCGGAAGAAGTATCGTAAATGATTGTGCTCATACTGTATTTATATACAGTACTTTGGTCTTTGGCAAGATATGGCCACACGCTTTAGCGCAAAGTTTTGTGTACCCACCAGAAAAGCCAGTAAAAACAAGAACTTCATTATTATTGCTGATTGCTATTGAAGTTTTTATGCTAATAGTTTTTGTTGGGTAAAAATGTGCAAAAAAGAAGGGTTTTTGAGCGAACAAACATTTCTTAATGGCGTAAAACACCCATAAAGGCATCTAAGAGGCGATCATTTTTACCAATACGGCCGTTTTCTTAACGATGAGATTCCGGTCATTTAAGAAAGAGAGCATTCATTTATGAGAAACTTGATGGTAAATCGACCTGTTATGGGCTTGTTGTTGGCGGCAAGCCTTGCATCACCCGTGTGGGCGGCACCCATAGCGCAAGCGCAAACCGAGCTAAAAGGCTCGCCAGAAGAACTGCGTAACTTTTTGCATCCCCGAGAAAACATCATCAGCCTATCGGCCAGTGCCGAAGAAACCGCGTATTCCGACGAGGCGACCCTGAGTTTGGTCGTAACCACCGAAGAAAAAGCCTTGGCGCAATCCATCGAAAAGAACGCAGCTTTGCGTGATTCTATTCGAGCTACCTTGTTAAAAAGCGGCATTAAGGTTGAAGACATCAACAATTCTAAGTTTTCCAGCTCGCCGCAATACGGCTGGTTTGGCAAAAAGCCGAGCAGCTTTGAGGTGGTAAACCGCGTGGCCATTAAAATCACCACCGAAGAACAACTTAAAACCGTCGCCAAGCTTGCCGATGAGCATGAAGAAATTATCTTGGGCGGCACCGAGTTTAAACACTCCGCCAAAGAAGAGTTTGAGAAAAAGGTAAAAGAAGAAGCCTTAAATAAAATTCTGGCCGAACAAAAGGTCTACGAAAGCAAGCTCGGTGTAAAACTCACACCGGTTGCCTTTTACGATCAACCCATTCAATTTGCTGCCACCCGTGGCGCGTTTGAGATAGAAGAGGTTGTGGTGCAACGTCGAGAAAAAAGTAACGATAGTTATGCTGCTGAAGCGTTTGCGAGTTCACCTGTTAGCCAACAGGCCAGCAGTTTTGACGAGGTAACCTACCGCGCCAATATTCGTGTTGAGTTTAAAGTTGAGTCGGCTCGATAATTTTGGGCAATGGTTGTTGCAAATCGAGCCGTGGCATAATGGTGTTCTTGATAAGACACTTCATAAACGTTAGGAACCTCTGATTAACTCATCCATGATTTAATCAGAAGACATAATCAGCCCTGTTGATGTTTGGTGAAAGCTCAACGGGGCTTTTTGCAACAATAACCATAAAGAATTCAATATGTTACCAGCAGACTCTCATTCTACCTCACAACGAACAGCCGCTTTGATTGGTATCGCTCGTCGAGCAGAAAAGCGCGCAGCCATGGAAACGCTGCCAGAAAGCTGGATTACTCAACAATCCGGTGTGCAAGGTGATTCCCGAGGCAAACCCAGTCGTCGCCAAGTTACGGTGCTTAGCAAGCAAGCTTGGGAAACAGCTTGTGCAGAGGTTAGCAGCGAAACACAGCCCTGGACGATTCGCCGTGCTAACTTGTTGATTGACGGTTTTGATTTCAGTGAACAAGACGTTGGTAAAAAAATTACCATTGGTGAGTTGGTGCTAGAAGTCATGATTGAAACCGACCCGTGTTTTCGAATGGACGAACAACTCGACGGCCTACAAGCAGCGTTAAAACCCGATTGGCGTGGGGGCGTTTGCTGTAAGGTTATTAACGACGGATTTGTTCGCCTAGGTGATACAGTTGAAATAAATTAATGTTGCACAAAAAACTTTGTGTTTAATGCTTGAAGTTTTTTATTTCACGCCCATATTGATTTGCCACAAAATTAAATTCAATTATTGCGTGGCGATTTAGATTTTTGAACAGTATTAACAAAATCCTAAAGCTGTAGGAACCTCTGATTAACTCAGCCATGATTTAATCAGAGGATAGAAATTGACAATGCTATTTCCAATTTCTTCACAATTTCAATCGCTTACAATTCTTGAAGTTGGCGACACGTCCGTGTGTTGCGAAAAACTCTAGGTTAATCAGAGTTTCCTAAACCTGCCTTTTTATTTTTAGCTAATTTTATTCCTGTCTAATCCAGCGCGCCCTACAATTAATTTAACCCTTGTTATTTTCGACAGTTAAAAAATTTATTTTTTACCCTTGAAGTTTTCCAACACGAACGCATATCTCTAGGAGCCTCTGATTAACCTCAAGATCACTCAGACCAATCAGTTTTTTTCTGATCAAGGCGTGGTTTTGAAGGTCTAGCGGGTTAAATCGAAAAAGCACAACGTGGAGCAAGAAAAAACTGGCAGGCTCCGAAGGACGAGGCCTCAAGTGCACATTTGCGGTGTTGCCGTTTTTATTAAGGACTACGGCCATTAATTGCAAACGTCGGCGGGCAACTGCACGCTTGAGTCCACGCTGAGTAATTTTGAGGTTAATCAGAGGCTCCTATCGTAAGACGCAGAGAAGATAATCTTTAAAGAAAGTTTTCAAAAGTGTCTTACCCAATGTAATGCTAAATGCTTTTTCGCAATGTTAATTTAATCGTTAATTAACTTGGATTTTAATTTTTTTGAAAAGAAGTTTTTAAAAGTTTTTTAAAGAAATTTTAAAAACCTTAAAAAAAGAAACTTGAAATCCCGAAAATCATCCTCAAATTATTTATTAAGAGATCGACTCTAAGAGTGTTCTCGAAATTAAATCGTATTGCTTCCAAGGAGAATATGTAATGAAATCTATCGACTTAAGCCCACTTTACCGTAACAGCGTTGGTTTTGATCATCTAGCGTCTTTATTAAATAACGCGATGCGTACCGACAGTGTTAATGTGAGTTATCCGCCCTACAATATTGAAGTGCTCGGCGAAAATAAATACGCCATTACCTTATCGGTTGCAGGTTTTGCACAAGACGAACTCGACATTAATGTCGACCGAGGAATCTTGACGGTACGCGGTAAAAAAGCGTCGTCAGAAGAAAGACGATTCTTGCATCAAGGTATTGCAAGTCGATCTTTCGAAAGAAAATTTAATTTGGCCGATCACGTAGAAGTAAAAGAAGCCGATTTATCTAACGGTTTGCTAACCATTAACTTGCTGCGTGAAATTCCAGAAGCCATGAAACCAAGAAGTATTGCAATTAATGGTGTCCAACCCGCCATTGAAAACAAGCGTCAAGATACTCGTGACGATGCAGTTAACGACCAAATCGACGTTGCCCAGACCAGTGCTGCATAATAAAACGCGGTCAATAGGGTTGTAGTAGCTGACGACGAGTCATCAGACAAGAGATTCGTCCGATGCGAGACCTGAAAATAAACTGAAGAAGATAAAAGATTCGTGAATAAAAAAAACCGGCTTATGCCGGTTTTTTTATGGATTCTATAACGTGCTTCTTAACTGAATTTCTGGGTTTTCCTGTAATCAGAATCTGCAAAAAAGCGGGCAGATAAGCAATGATCTGGTGACTTAAAATTGCAATAACAAACCAAGCAGGAGTTACAATAAAAAAGTAGACGATGTAAGGAAATTCGAGATCTTTACCAAAAAAGAGCTGCCAAGCGCCCCAGGTTAAAATAAAGAAGACGTTGTGCGCTAAAAAGATAAAGTAGGTGGATTTATCGAGTTTACCAATCCAATGGTTAAAGCGTGTTTGTGTCAACAAATAGGCTGCATAGATTGCCACAGCACTTACGGCAAAACGTTTAATGGTTTGATAACCGGGAACATCAAAAATATCGACGCCGTTAAAGGCTAGCCAATATTCTCTAACAAGCACTGCGACACTGAGAGCAAGTGTTAACCATTTGATGTTGTGAATAGGTTTAAAATCATTAAAGCGATAGCAATAAACAATGCCTAAACCAAAAAATACCAAAATAATGCCCCGCGTTACGACGGGTTGAAAGGTGATTGTGTTATCAATTAACAGCAATAAAACAACCAATAACCAAGAAATGCGTTTGGCTAACCAAATTAAAATGGGTGATAGAAAGGCACAAGCGAAAATATCGTGAAGGAAGTTTAGGCTTTCGGACGATGATCCATTAAAGAAGCCCAAGAGTCTTAAAAATACAATCTGAAATGCATCCAATCCTTCTAAATCGTCAATGACCTGAATAGATACACCCGTTGCCGCTAGAATACCAAAGCCAATAACGATAATGGCGCCGTTCCAAAATACCATAGGAACGATCAGTGATTTAAGTCGATTAACGACAACATTAAGCCATTTTTGATAGTTGGAGTTGTCATTGTTGGCGTAATTGTGAACAATTAAAAAGCCGCTGATAAAACTCAAGGCTGTAACACTGGCGCGACCAAGAATATCGGCTAGGAATACATTAATGGCCTGAAGATAGCTTGGCATGCTATCAACAGCACCCAAACCCGGTGGGATGTGCACAATGCACATAAAAAAAATACAAATAAAACGACAATATTTTATTTGTAGAGAAGTTTGGTCATCTATTTTTCGAATTTCCATGCCTTCCTCAACAGCTGCATGTTATTTGCTTCCTTGAAAACCTTGCAACGGCGTCAATTCACAGTGCAGTCATCATAACACCATAGTAATTCAGTGATCAAAAGACGGGAAACCGGCACGACTTACAGTTGCTGAGTAATTAAACAGATGGTCATCCAAGTGATTAAATAATAGCGATCAATAAACGAGTAAATTAAATAGTGTTGCTTGTGCTTGAATAATTTGCAGTGCTAAAGATGTTGCACGAAAGACTCAGAAAAATCGTAAATAAGTTGTCGGTTCTCTAGGGTTAATGGATTAATTATCTCTTCTGGTGGCTGTATTGAATACACTGTTGATGGCTGTACTCAACCTAATGAAAGAATAATCCATTGGTCTAGACATGGTTTGAGCGCCAATCGGCGTATCTTGGCGAAGTAACCAAATAGCGCGCCTGTATCATTACCAGCAGAGACGAATCTTGTTGGTATTTGAGGCACCGATTGTTCGACTCATTATCGTCAATTACGGGCCGTTAATTTATAGCGAAAACAATGGATTTAGGTGATTTATATACGAAAATATTTGGCTACCCAAACAATGATTCAGTAAAGCATAAAATTTATCATCAAAGAAACGCTAATTAACACGGGGTTTTCTGTATGAAAATCAGTGATTTTGGTATCGAGAATTTAATCAGCTGCCGACGTTAGCGATAGATCGCGTATCGCTGGTGTAATTAGGTTAATTAACGTTTGAGTGATTTTCTGGTAAATCTTGATCACATTGGAAATTGCGATTAAATACGCTTTACTCATACAAGGTTTGTTGGGTTTGGTATGAGTTATATTATGGATTCTACATATAAAGAAAGCGACCTTGTTAGATGCGGTCGATGCCGAGACGAATCGGGTTTAGATTTTGATTTTACAATGGCATTTCAACCGATTGTTAACTTACGTAATAAAGAAATTTTTGGCTACGAAGCTCTAGTGCGCGGCTTAAATAATGAATCGGCCTATTCCATTATCTCTCAAGTAAACGAACATAATCGCTACGCCTTCGATCAGCAGTGTCGCATTAAGGCTATTAGCCTAGCGTCACGGCTGAAATTGCAATCCATATTGAGCATCAACTTTCTGCCAAAAGCGATTTATCAGCCCGATCGTTGTATTCGAACCACACTAGAAGCTGCGAAGAAATATAAATTCCCTATCGAAAATATTTTGTTTGAGTTCACCGAGGTTGAAAAAATAGAAGACGCCGAACACGTTAGACGTGTGGTCGAATATTATAACTCTCTAGGATTCAAAACCGCAGTTGATGATTTTGGTGCGGGTTATTCCGGTTTAGGGCAGTTGGCAAACTTTCAAACCGATTTCATTAAAATCGATATGGGACTGATTCGATCAGTACAAAAGGACAAGGTCAGACAAATTATTTTAAAAAATTGCATTCATATGATGAATGAATTAAATATTTCAATTTTGGCCGAAGGTGTTGAGACAGAAGGCGAACTTAATTGGTTAGCCGAAGCTGGTATTGTGCTGATGCAAGGTTATTTATTTGCCAAGCCCGGATTTGAAGAATTACCGTCGGTTATTTTCTAGAGCAGGAATCGAAAAGAGATTTCTAGAGTTTTTGATCTAAAGGTAAGCTCCTAAAAAGTTATTATTGAAGAGCATGTTTGAAGAATAAATGTGCTTATTCGCCCCTCTAAAATTCCATTTTGAATACTCTTTAAAAAACAGATTTGTAGATAAATTTCAGTGATCTGCAAATCTGCGCTTTTTTATAATCTGTATTTGTGGTGATTGCCTTCGGTTTTTATTTAATGCTTAGATTTTAAAGAATGAACTTAAGTATTAGTTTCTAACAAATGTATCCCATTTTGACGCTCAAAAATCAGTGAATATCAATACATGAGGTCATAGCTCAATTTTTTTGGATTTATAAAAAATTAATTTTAAATTTCGCTATTTTATACGTTGCGAACACAAGTACTCTAAACGTCGTTAGTTGGAATGTAGGAACCTCTGAGTAACCCCAAAATTACTCAGCGTGATCTCACCCCACGGGACCTGCCAGTTTTTTCCTGCTCTGCGTTGTGCTTTTTCGATTTAATCTGTTAGACCTCCAAAAGCGCGCCTTAATCAGAAAAAACCCTTGGCCCGAGTGATCTTGGGGTTACTCAGAGGTTCCTATATATTCAACTCAAAGAATTCTTTCTTTAATATTTCGTTGACGAATAACAAAGGGGATAGTCATGCGGAAGATACTAAAATCGACAGCTAAAATTACCGTAGGAGCCGCGGTATTACTTGCTGTGCAAAGCAATATGGCATTTGCCGATCAGGCAAGTGCGCCGGGTCAGCTGAAGAAATTGGGCAGTGCCTTAATGCAGGTCTCTGCAAACTCAGCGAAAACCAGTGGCAAGGCCATGGGTTTAATGGGTCCTAAAGACAACGAAATGGTCTTAGCGGAAGTAACCGCTGACGGTTATGTTTTAGTCGATGCTGTTGCCTCGGGTGAGACTGCAAAATTAGTCGCCATGTTAGAAAAAGTAGGCGCTCGCAATATTTCTAGCTACGGTCGAGTTGTATCGGCGCAAGTGCCGGCCAGCAGCCTTGGTGACATGGCGTTAAGCGATACTCTTGCCTTTGCAAAACCCGCGTTTATGGAAACTAATGTTGGTGTGGTTACTCAACAGGGTGACCGTTCAATGGGTACCGATATCAATCGTGCACTTGCTGGTTTAAGTGGCGAAGGCTTTACCGTTGGTGTGCTTTCAGACAGCTTCGACTGTAACCCCGGTTCTTTGGCGGGCGGATTGTACACTACGCCGGACGAAGACGTTGCTAATGGTGATCTACCTGCAACCTTCCGTAACCTAGAACCAATCGGCGATCCTTCTGGCTGTACCGATGAAGGTCGTGCAATGGCGCAATTGATTGTTGATGCCGTTCCTGGCGTAAACATCCTTTTCCACACCGCGTTTAATGGCCAAGCAAGCTTTGCAGAAGGTATTGTTGAGCTAGCACGTGCCGGTGCTGACGTTATTGTTGATGACGTAATTTACTTCACCGAGCCAATGTTCCAAGACGGTATCATCGCGCAAGCCGCAGACGAAGTTGCACGTTTGGGTGTGCCTTATTACTCATCCAACGGTAACCGTGCTCGCGATGCCTTCGAGACCGAATACCGCGCAACCACCGCAACCATCGATGGCGTTGAAGGCGTATGGCACGACTTCGATCCAGGTGAAGGTGTTGATTTACTTAAAACCATCACTTTTGGCGGCGCTTTACAAACTAACATGACCTTCCAATGGGATAGCCCAAGTCTTTCTGCTGGCGGTGTTGGTGCTCAAAACGACGTTGACGTCGTTATGTTCGACGAAAATGGCGTACGTGTACCCGACTGTTTTGTTTTCCAAGCAGAAAACGGTTTCTTCCCGCCATTGTGTCAATTCCAGTTTACCGACGGTGGCGGCAACCCAATTGATGGCGGAGCCGGTGGCGACGCGATCGAATTCGTTTCTCTGGTAGACTTTGTTGGCGGTTCTACCGTGCAGCTTGGTTTCTTGGCTGAAACCGGTGATGCACCTGGATTCGTAAAATACGTACTTACCGGCGGTGCTATCGTTGAGTCTGAGTACCCAGTTGATGCGGCTTCAGGTTTTGGTCACAACAACGCAGCCGGTGCTGAAGGTGTCGCTGCGGCAGCGTTCTTCTTCACCGAAGAGTTTATTGGCGATGCCAACACCAATACGCTACGTGCGGGTGCCGGTGAGCCTGAGTGTGTTCCTGCATGCTTAAACGATTTCTCATCAGCAGGTGGTACACCCATCTTCTTCGATGTTGCTGGTAACCGTTTACCTGCGCCAGAAATCCGCTTTAAGCCAGGTTTAACCGCGCCAGACGGTGCTAACACCTCGTTCTTCTTCTCTGATACCAGCCGTGATGACGACGACAGCGATGGCGAATTCGTTACCGGTGAAGCAGAAGAATTCCCGAACTTCTTTGGTACCTCAGCGGCAGCACCGAGTGCTTCTGCGGTAGCGGTACAAATGTTAGCAGCGGTAACTGCGCCAATTTTAACCACTCGTCCAAATGGTGAAGTGTTGTACAACATGTGTCGTCCATTGTTTGGTGAGCGTAAATACGGTGTTAGCTTCCGTGTGCGTGAAGAGAAGGTTGATCAACGTTTAGAGCAAGGTTTCTTGTTAGGCCGTTGTGATCGTCCTGATCCACAAGACATTTACCATGTAATGCGTGAAACCGCTGATGACATGACCATTCGTGCCTCACTGGGTACTGGCGCTACCGTTCAAGTCTTTGACGAAGTTGGTCCAGAAGGCTTCGACTTTGACTCAGGTTTTGGTTTTGTAAATGCTCCAGCTGCGGTAAAAGCCATCAAAAAGAAACAACACTACGGTCACTTCCCGTACTTCAAAAAGTTTTATTAATTAAAACTGCTGAACCCCAGTGACACGAAAACCGGTGGTAGAAATACCACCGGTTTTTTTATGCCCAAATTTCTAGTCGGTGATGGTTTTTAATACGCCTGACCGATTTTGTTGTTTGTTTGGCGAATTTTGCCAGAATCCAAACCCTTTGCAGGGCACTATCCATAGGTGCTTTTCGAAAAACCACCGATTTTTTTTCAATGTGAAAACAATTGTCACTAAAACTGGTGACTTTTGTCATTGGATAAAAAAGGCGTTTAGCCGAAGCTTATTTCCACAAAGAACCCAATGCTGATAATGCCGATCAAGTATTTAAAAATCGGCGCTGAGCAGTTCATAACAATAAAAATGAAACACGAGGATGTTGGTTATGCCCGAATACAAAGCGCCGCTGCGCGATATGGACTTTGTACTCAACGAAGTACTTAAAGCAGAACAACATTACCAAAGCCTGCCTGGTTACGAAGACGCAACGCCGGATATGGTTTCGGCGATTATGGAAGAAGGTGCAAAATTCGCTGAGAAAGTCTTGTCACCGCTAAACCAAATCGGCGATCAACAAGGCTGTACTTGGGCGGATGGTAAAGTCACAACTCCAGCTGGATTTAAAGAGGCGTATCAACAATTTGTTGAAGGCGGCTGGCCATCACTTGCGCACGAAGTTGAATACGGCGGCCAAGGTCTGCCGGAATCCTTAGGCTTGGTTATTAATGAAATGGTTGGCACTGCCAACTGGTCTTGGAGTATGTATCCAGGCCTAAGCCATGGTGCCATGAACACGTTGGATGCCCACGGAACCGAAGAGCAAAAGCAAACCTATCTAACCAAACTGGTAGAAGGTTCTTGGACCGGCACCATGTGTTTGACCGAGCCGCACTGTGGTACCGACTTGGGTATGCTCAGAACCAAAGCCGAGCCACAAGCCGACGGCAGCTACAAAATCAGCGGCACCAAAATCTTTATTTCAGCCGGCGAACACGACATGGCTGAAAACATTGTGCACATTGTACTGGCACGTCTGCCCGATGCGCCCGCCGGTACCAAAGGTATTTCTCTATTTATTGTGCCTAAGCATTTGCCAGAATCCTTGAGTGAATCCAACGGTGTAAGCTGTGGTTCTATCGAACACAAGATGGGTATTCACGGCAATGCAACCTGTGTGATGAATTTTGACGATGCCACAGGCTTTTTGATTGGCCCGCCAAATAAAGGCTTGAACTGCATGTTCACCTTTATGAATACCGCGCGCTTGGGTACGGCATTACAGGGTTTGGCTCACGCCGAGTGGGGTTTCCAAAACTCTTTAGTGTATGCCAAAGACCGCCTACAAATGCGCGCTCTCAATGGCCCGGCCGAACCCGATAAGCCTGCCGATCCGATTATTGTTCACCCAGAAGTGCGCAAAATGTTACTGACCCAAAAAGCCTTCGCCGAAGGTGGTCGAGCCATGATTTATTACTGCGCCCAGCTTGTGGATAAAGTCAAAGTTAGTGACGGTGAAGAAAAAGAATACGCCGACGGTCTGTTAGCCTTCTTAACGCCTATCGCCAAAGCATTCTTAACCGAAGTGGGTTTCGAATCCGCCAACCACGGTTTACAAATCTTTGGTGGCCATGGCTATATTGCAGAATGGGGCATGGAGCAGAACGTTCGCGACAGTCGTATCTCTATGTTGTACGAAGGCACCACGCAAATCCAAGCACTGGATTTGTTAGGTCGTAAAGTACTGATGACCCAAGGCGAAGCGCTAAAACGCTTTACCAAGATTGTTCACAAATTCTGCCAAGCCGAAGCCGACACCCAAGCCATGGCGAAATTTGTTAAACCGCTGGTTGAAATCAACAAAGAGTGGGGCGACATCACCATGCAAATTGGTATGAAAGCCATGCAAAACCGCGACGAAGTCGGTGCTGCCAGCGTTGATTACTTAATGTACTCGGGTTATGCCGTATTGGGTTACTTGTGGGCTTTAATGGCCAAAGAAGCCCAAGAAAAAATTGCCGCAGGTACCAATGAAGAAGATTTCTACCGAGCTAAAATTAAAACGGCAGAGTTCTACTTCGCGCGCATTTTGCCACGCACTCGTTCACTGGTGGCAACCATGACCTCCGGTTGCGAGAGTCTTATGGATTTAGACGCCGAGCACTTTGTTTTTTAATGAAAACTAAGAGAACGATCAAACAACAAATACTGAGTTCTCCTCCGGCTCGTGCGTTAATACGGGGCGCCGTAAAACTCGGCTTTGCACTGATTAGCGCATCGGCCAAATCACGGCGCAAGCCCCGGCAAGAACTCAGAGAGAAAGACAATAAACAGGTACCAGTAATGACCGATTTAAACGCATTGTTTGCAGAAATGAAAAACCGCTTCAATCCAAGTGCAGCTGCAAACATGGAAGCAGTATTCCAATACGACATCACCGACGGCACACCGTGGTTTGTAACCATCGAAAACGGCGACTGTGCTTTTGCCGAAGGTGAGTCTGACGATCCAACCGTAACCTTGTCTATGGATTCAGTCACCTTAAACGAAGTCATGACCGGTGAAACCGATGGTATGCAAGCGTTCATGACTGGCAGAATTAAAGCATCCGGCGACATTATGTTGGCGACTAAACTCGCAGCATTATTCCCAGAAGCCTAAGCCAATTTTGCTCACGCATTTGGGCCTAGAAATGTGTGAGCAAAATCTTTATTCGCGGTTAAATATCGCTTGTGGTTAAACTAAAGCACGTAGCTTAGTTAAAAAAAGAGAATAACTTTCTTCTCGATAATAATAATTAAGAGGGGCTAACAATGGTGCAGCAACTGCCTGACGCCAAGACCATTCCCGCGGATATAAATCCTTACGGATTTAAAACGCTTCCCGATGTTTTAGATTATTGTCTAAGACATTACAGTGAACGACCAGCATTTACCAGCTTAGGTAGAACCATCGATTACGCCGAGCTTGATAAATTATCATCGGCTTTTGCGGTTTACTTACAGCAAGAAACCCGTTTAAAACCGGGTGATCGAGTGGCGATTCAATTGCCTAACTTGGTTCAGTATCCAATCGTCTTATTCGGTATTTTTAAAGCAGGATTAATTGCCGTAAATACCAACCCGTTATACACCGCTTCAGAAATGCAGCATCAATTTGTGGACAGTGGCGCTAAAGCGTTAATTATTCACAAAAGCATGGCACACAATGCTGAAAAAATTCTGACCAAAACCGCCATCGAAACGGTGTTTGTTACTCAGGTCGCTGACCTGCACAGCTTGATGAAGCGCACCGTTATTAATGCGGCGGTTAAATACCTTAAAAAATTAGAGCCAGAATATCATTTACCCAATGCCATCGATTTAAGATCGGCGCTGACAAAATATTCCGGCGAAAAACCAGCACCGGTTAAAACCGATCCGGGTGATGTTGCTGTATTGCAATACACCGGTGGCACCACAGGTGTTTCTAAAGGTGCGGTGTTAACTCATGCGAATTTAATTTCCAATATGCTGCAAGCCCGTGAACGGCTTGAGGTTAAAGGCGTTAACTGGCAAGAGACGGTGATCTCGCCGTTACCCTTGTACCATATTTATGCTTTTACCGTGGCGCAGTTGGTTTCGCTCTTAGGCGGTCACAGTGTATTAATTCCAAATCCAAAAGATATTGATGGATTTGTAAAAGAAATGATGCGCCGGAAAATGACCACCTTTATTGGTTTGAATACCTTATTTGTGGCGCTGTGCAATAACGAGAAATTCAAAGACGTCGATTTTAGTCATCTTAAATTTACCGCCTCCGGCGGCATGGCGTTAAATCCGTCCACCGCAGAATTGTGGCGGCGCGTAACCGGTTGCCAAATTGTGGAAGGCTACGGCCTTACCGAAACTTCGCCTGCGGTTAGCTTTAATGTTCCCGGAAAAACCCGCTTGGGCACTATTGGCCAAGCTGTGATTCATACCGACGTGCGTCTGATCGATCCACAAGGCAACGATGTAGAACACGGAGCCGCCGGTGAGTTGTGCGTTAAAGGACCGCAAGTCATGCGCGGTTACTGGCAGCGAGAAAAAGAGACAAAATCGGCGTTCACCGAAGATGGTTACTTTATTACTGGTGATATCGCCGTGCTCGACGACGAAGGATATTTACGCATTGTTGATCGCGCCAAAGACATGATTATTGTCTCTGGTTTTAATGTGTATCCCAACGAAGTTGAAGACGTTATTTGCCAGCATCCTGAAGTTATCGAATGTGCAGTCATTGGCGTACCCGATAACAACAGCGGCGAAGCGGTAAAAGCCTTTATTGTAACGAATAATTCGAGCCTATCGTCGGGCGCCATTCGCACCTGGTGTAAAGATCGTTTAACACGTTACAAAGTGCCAAAAATCATCGAGTTTGCCGACGAATTACCAAAAACCAACGTTGGTAAAATTATGCGTCGTAAATTGCGTGATTCTAGCTCCCACGCCGCCTAGGAGAGCCTTATGCCATTGCCAAAACCGTCGCCGAGGCGAGCCGATCACGCTCGCACGGTGACCAGCCAAGGTTATATGCGCGACGACGGCCTCTGGGACATAGACGCGCGCATGACCGACGTGAAAACCGATAACATGGATCATCCCGAGCGGGGTCTAATTCCCGCCGGTGTTGCCTACCACGACATCAGTATTCGTATCACCGTGGACGAAACACTGCTCATTAAAGATGTACACGTGAGTATGGATAGCACGCCGTTTTTTATGTGCCCAAACATCGCTCCTGCCTTTGATAAATTAAAAGGCACACGCATTGGGGGCGGCTGGTTTAGCGAAGTGCGTAAGCGGGTCGGCGGTATGCTCGGCTGTACCCACGTTAATGAGCTGCTTCCAGTTGTTGCGACAACAGCGTTCCAATGTTTATGGCCAAAAAGAATGGAGCACGAAGGCGAAAGTAGCGTCGAGAATATTTTAAATACCTGTCACACCTGGGCGGCCAAAAGTGACGTTATTAAAAATTACGCGCCGAGCTATTACCAACCCGAAGATATAATCACCAAGCAGGAATCCTAATGACAGCAACTGTTGCCACCGATCTGGTAAAAATCGAACTTAATGGTTCTGTATTAGAATTAGTCTTAAATCGTCCCGACAAAAAAAACGCCTTAACACTCGACATGTACGAGACTTTAACGCGCGCTTTAATTGATGCCGAAGAAAATCCCGATATTTCTGCGGTTTTATTGTATGGCAAAGGCCTAAGTTTTAGCTCCGGTAACGATATTGGCGAATTTATTGCCGTTGCAACCAGCGATAATAATCACGCCTTAAAAACCATTATTGGCTTTATTCAAACCCTTGCGAGTTTTCCAAAACCCATTATTGCCGCTGTACATGGTGACGCCGTCGGTATTGGCACCACCATCATGCTGCATTGTGATGTAGTGCTGGTTGCCGAAAATCTGCGCGCACAAATGCCGTTTGTGAAATTAGGTTTAGTGCCCGAAGCCGGTTCAACACTATTAGTGCCGAATTTAATTGGCCACCGCAAAGCGTTTCAATGGCTTGTAGAAGGCAGCGTAATTACCGCAACGGAAGCCGTAACCGAAGGCTTAGCAAACAGCGTTTGCAACGATGATGAGCTAATTAATACCGCTCGCACCCGTGCACAAAACGTTGCGCAATTACCGCAAGAATCCGTAAAACTGTCTAAACAACTGCTTAAAAAAACCTACCTTAAACAGCTGCAAGACATTATCGATGAAGAAGGCGATTTATTTTATCAACGCCTTTCTTCTGCTGAAGCGAAGCAAGCGTTTATGAGTTTTATTAGCAAGGGTGCGAGATAAATAAAACGTAAATAACGTTTTTTATTGCTTAGTTGGGATAAGTGTTAAATTGTCCCAATGCCATACTTGTTGTTCGTAATTAGCCGCGTTTATTTTAACTTTTGAAAGCAAGGTTTGTGTTTCAAAGTCTATTTTAAATGCGGGATAGTTACCTAAAAACATAAAGCCATTTGCTTCTGAATTTAGCCAATAATCAAAATACAAATTCGGCGTACCAAATGACGTTGATGCGACTAAGCTTATTAAATATTTAACTTGGTTATTTCAGAGACAGCTTTTTCTAGTGCATCTATTGCTTTAGTCTTTTCAGTTGTCGATATCCATGAATATATATCGTTACCCAAAATTCCAGCTTTTGCTTTCACTGCAACACCATCAATATCTAAACCAGTCTTTTTGGCTTCAGCGATAAACGCTTCTAATGCTTGTTCGATAGCGCCTTTACTCATTGATTGTTACTCCTTTTATCGATTTGGTGTGATGTTTAATCGTCAACGTGTTTCGGTATTTTATATCATTTATCGCTAAATTAAGGGTGACGCTTTGTTGATTAATGTTCGAGTTTGTTGGTTTTTGGTGAATGGCTATCGAAAGCTGAGGGGCTAAATGGCTATTGAATAGAGCTTTGTGACTCTTTTTGTCGGTCAAAAAACTCTCTAAAGCCTTTTGTTTATAAGCCTTAAAGCGTCTCTGATAGTTTTTGTTAGTCAATCAGCTGTATTTTGTCATTGTTGAAATCTGACTAAATACTAGTATTTATACACAGCCAGAGACCCGTTTTGGGTGTGTGTTTAGAATAACAAGAACAATGAGGCAGTTATGAAAGTACTGGTCGCGATTAAGCGTGTGATTGACTATAACGTGAAGGTACGCGTCAAGGCGGATAATTCCGATGTTGATCTCGCCAATGTCAAAATGGCGATGAATCCCTTCTGTGAGATCGCTGTTGAAGAAGCTGTGCGTTTGAAAGAAAGCGGTGTGGCTTCAGAGGTAGTGGTGGTGTCTGTTGGCAGCAAATCCTGTGAAGAACAAATTCGTGCTGCGATGGCCTTAGGTGCTGATCGCGGTATTCGTATTGATGCCGAAGACGGCCCAGATTCGCTGTCGGTCGCCAAGCTTTTAGCCAAGGTGGTTGAGCAAGAACAACCGGGTTTGGTGATTTTAGGTAAACAAGCCATCGATTCGGATAACAACCAAACCGGCCAAATGTTGGCGGCGCTGTTGAATCGCCCGCAGGGTACCTTTGCTTCAGAAGTGAAGGTTGAAGGCGAGCAAGTCATAGTAACCCGCGAAATCGATGGCGGCTTACAAACCGTTGCTTTGGATATGCCCGCCATTGTTACTACCGATTTACGACTGAACGAACCGCGTTACGCAAAACTGCCCGATATTATGAAGGCCAAGCGTAAACCCCTAGAGGTTAAAGCACCTGCTGATTACGGTGTCACCGTGGCCAGCAAACTAAGCCTTGTGAGCGTTGAATTACCAGCCACTCGCCAAGCGGGTATTAAAGTGGCGTCGGTAGATGAGTTAATCGATAAGCTTCGTAACGAAGCCAAAGTGATTTAAGGGGAGCGATGATGACAACTTTAGTAATCGCAGAACACGATAACAACGAACTTAAATCCGCAACCTTAAGCACCGTTACCGCAGCCACAGAAATCGGCGGCGATGTTCATGTGTTGGTGGCAGGCAGCCAATGCCAAGCCGTTGCCGACGCTGCTTCTCAGCTGGCTGGTGTCAGCAAAGTATTGTTGGCCGATAACAGCGTCTATGAGCATCAATTGGCCGAAAACCTAGGTCAGCTTGTGGTGAGCCTTGCCGGTGATTATTCCCACATTTTGGCCAGCGCCACCACCACCGGTAAAAACTTTTTACCACGTGTTGCGGCATTGTTAGATGTGAACCAAATCTCCGAAGTGATCGCCGTCGTTGCGCCAGATACCTTCAAAAGACCAATCTACGCGGGCAATGCTATCGCCACCGTAAAATCAGAAGACGCCGTAAAAGTCATGACTGTACGCGCGACCGCATTTGATCGTTGTGCCACAGGTGGCAGTGCGGAAGTGGTGTCAGTGGGTGAGAGTTGTGATGCCGGAATCTCTAAGTTTGTGGGTGAGCAATTAACCGTTAGCGAGCGTCCAGAATTAACCGCAGCCAGCATTGTGGTATCGGGCGGTCGTGGCATGGGCAGCGGCGAAAACTTTGAGCTACTGTATAAATTGGCCGACAAAATGGGCGCCGCAGTAGGTGCATCGCGCGCTGCCGTTGACGCGGGCTTTGTACCTAACGATATGCAGGTTGGTCAAACCGGCAAAATGGTTGCGCCAGATTTATACATTGCGGTGGGTCTTTCGGGCGCCATTCAGCATTTGGCGGGCATGAAAGAGTCTAAAGTTATTGTCGCTATCAACAAAGACGAAGAAGCACCGATTTTTCAGGTAGCCGATTACGGCTTGGTGGCGGATTTGTTTGAAGTTATTCCAGAGTTAGAAAGCAAGTTGTAATTGCCAAACCATGTTGTTCAGCCGTAAAAGCGAAAAAAAACCACGCTTTTATTGGCTGAGCTAAACACATACGCGCAGTTTTGCAAATTTGTGTTGCGCGGGTGACGTTAACAATTCCGCTGCAACAACCAGTGTCGCAAGAGCTTCTGATAAACATCAGGGTTCCCATACTAAAAAGGGGCAAACAATGCTTTTTGAAGGCAAAACCGTTTTCGTAGACGCGTTAGAAGACGGCATTTACGAAGTGGTTATCGATCACAAAAGTGATTCGGTTAATAAATTAGATCAGGCAACACTTGCCGAGCTTGGTCAAGTAACCGAATTATTAAAAGGCCAAGACAAATTAACCGGTGTTATTTTCGCAAGCCGCAAAGACACCTTTATTGTTGGTGCCGACATTACCGAATTTATGGCGATGTTTGCCGTAGAGCAAGATGAAATCGTCGAAGGTCTCTTAAAAATTCACGATATCTTTAACGCTATCGAAGACCTACCTTGTCCAACCGTTACTGCTATTAATGGTTTGTGCTTGGGAGGTGGTTTTGAATTAGCGCTATCCACCGATTTCCGAGTCATGAGTGACACGGCAAAAGTGGGTTTGCCGGAAGTCAAACTCGGTATTTATCCCGGCTGGGGTGGCACTGTACGCTTACCGCGTTTGATTGGTGTTGATAACGCCAACGAATGGATTTGCGCTGGTGATGAAAAACGTGCAGACAATGCCTTAAAAGATGGCGCCGTTGATTCGGTCGTTAGTGGTGATAAGCTTCAAGCTGCAGCCATTGATCTTATTAAAAACTGCGCCGCTGGCAAATTTGATTACCAAGCGCGTCGCACCGAAAAACAAAGCCCCATTAAGCTTAACCAAATTGAGCAAATGATGGCCTTTGAAACCGCCAAAGGTTTGGTGGGTGCAAAAGCAGGCCCGCATTATCCGGCGCCAATGGAAGCGTTAAAAAGCATCCAAAAACATGTGAACGTAACGCGCGAAAAAGCGGTTGCGATCGAAGCCAAAGGTTTTGCCAAATTGGCAAAAACCGACGTGTGTGCGGCTTTGGTCGGCTTGTTCTTAAAAGACCAACAAGTTAAACGCGTGAGCAAACAGTACGAGCGCCAAGCCGAGCCAGTTAAACAAGCGGCGGTATTGGGGGCAGGCATTATGGGCGGTGGCATTGCCTATCAATCGGCGTCTAAAGGCACGCCGATTATCATGAAAGACATCAACCAAGGCGCTATTGAATTAGGTTTGAGCGAAGCCACCAAGCTTTTGGATAAGCTAGTTTCCAGAGGCAAAATGGACAGCTTAAAAATGGCGAAAGTCTTAAACTCCATTACGCCAACGCTAAGTTACGGTGACTTCGCCGGTGTTGATTTGGTGGTAGAAGCCGTTGTTGAAAATCCAAAAGTGAAAAAGTCCGTATTGGCGGAAGTTGAACAACAACTGCAAGATGGCGCCGTGTTAACCTCTAACACCTCAACCATTTCAATCACCGATCTTGCCACTGCGCTAGAAAAACCAGAAAACTTCTGCGGTATGCACTTCTTTAACCCGGTACACAAGATGCCGTTGGTAGAGGTGATTCGCGGTGAAAAAACCTCGGAAGCGACCATCGCAAAAACCGTTGCCTACGCAAAAGCCATGGGTAAAACCCCAATCGTTGTTAACGATTGTCCTGGGTTCTTGGTAAACCGCGTATTGTTCCCGTATTTTGGCGGCTTTAGCCAATTGATTAGCGACGGCGCGAATTTCCAACAAGTCGATAAAGTCATGGAAAAATTCGGCTGGCCAATGGGCCCCGCCTATTTGCTTGACGTTGTCGGCATGGATACCGCGTATCACGCCGATGCGGTAATGGCGGCGGGTTTCCCAGATCGCATGCAACACGACGGCGAAAACGTGATTGATCGCTTGTATAAGCTAGAGCGTTTTGGTCAGAAAAATGGCAAAGGTTTCTACAAGTACGAAATCGATCGCAAAGGCAAACCAGCTAAGTTGGTTGATGAAGAATTGGCAAACTTACTAGATGGCGTTGTCACGCAAGCTCGTGAATTTACCGACGAAGAAATTATCGAACGCATGATGATTCCGTTGTGTATCGAAACCGTGCGCTGCTTAGAAGACAACATTGTTGCCAGTGCCGCCGAGGCCGATATGGGCTTGATCTACGGTATTGGTTTCCCTCCATTCAGAGGCGGCGCCCTGCATTATCTTGATCAGATGGGTCTCGATAACTTTATTGCCATGACCGAAAAATATCAGGCGCTTGGTCCCTTGTATCAACCGACTGAAACCATGAAACAAATGGCTGCCGACGGCAAAAAATATCACGGTTAGGAGAACAGACATGACGTTAAATCCAAATGATGCCGTGATTATCGACGGCGTTCGTACCCCAATGGGTAAATCCAAAAACGGTTCTTTCAGAAATGTGCGTGCAGAAGCTCTGTCTGCGGCCGTTATGAAAGGTTTGTTAGCTCGCCATCCTTCGGTAAACGTAAACGATATCGAAGACATTATGTGGGGCTGTGTTAACCAAACCAAAGAACAAGGTTTTAACATTGGCCGTAATGCCGCCGTACTTGCGGGCATTCCACACACGGTTTCGGCGCAAACCATCAACAGATTGTGCGGCTCATCCATGGCGGCACTGCACGCCTGTGCACAAGCCATCATGACCGGTAACGGCGATGTATTTATTGCCGGCGGCGTTGAGCACATGGGTCATATATCCATCATGCACGGCGTAGACATCAACCCAGAAATCTCAAAACACGTTGCTAAAGCCGCGATGATGATGGGTCTAACCGCAGAAATGCTCGGTAAAATGAACGGCATTTCCCGCGAGATGCAAGATGAGTTTGGTGCTCGTTCTCATCAATTGGCCTATCAAGCACAATTAAACGGTCTTTGGGATAACGAAATTATTCCCGTAGAAGGTCACGACGATAACGGCTTTAAAAGTTTGTTAGAACACGACGAAGTTATTCGACCCGAAACCACCGTAGAATCATTGAGCGGACTAAAGCCCGTATTTATTCCAAAAGTGGGAACCGTAACTGCGGGTACTTCCTCTGCGTTCTCCGACGGTGCATCGGCAATGCTAATTACCTCGGCGGCAAAAGCCCAAGAGCTAGGCCTAAAACCGCGCGCGCGTATCGTGAGCATGGCCGTTGCCGGTTGTGATCCATCCATCATGGGTTACGGCCCAGTACCTGCCACGCAAAAAGCGCTAAAACGTGCGGGCCTGAAAATCGACGATATTGATTACGTTGAATTAAACGAAGCCTTCGCGGCGCAAGGTTTATCGGTACTCAAAGGCCTTAAACTCATCGATAAAATGGAAGAAAAAGTGAACTTAAAAGGCGGCGCCATCGCTCTAGGTCACCCATTAGGTTGCTCTGGTACACGCATCACCACAACCTTGTTAAATACCCTTGATCAACAAGACGGTACCCTTGGTTTAGCGACCATGTGTATCGGCATGGGACAAGGTATTTCTACCGTGATTGAACGTTTGAATTAATCGTTCTCTTCAATCACGAACTCCAGTTAAATCGCTATTGATTTAACTGGAGTTTTTATTTTATGTACAGAATTAAGACTTTTCTCTTGCGCAACAAAATTTCTAATGTATTAAATACGCGATAAGTAAGTTTAGTAACCACGTTTACTTTTTGCAGATTTGGTATTGGACTGAATTTTTGTTAAATCGGCTTTTTTTAATCTACTTTTTGCCTCTTCTACAGATTTCGCTACATTTGGGGTTTCTACCAATTTAGTCATCCTCATCTCCATATTTTTGCTGGCGTTTAAGCTCTAACTCATCGAATTTGCCGCTAATGAACGACTTTGGTTCTTTAGCTTTAGATTTACTGTGATTAGCGTCGATTTTTACTTTTGCTTTTTTGAGCCGATCTATAGCAGATTTAATCTCGTCCGGTTCCGTGCTCATAGCAAATCTCCAACTCTTGATGATTTAGATACATTTACACAACAAAACGATGATTCTGGATTCAATAAAATATCGGAGCTATAGATTTAGGCGTCAAAAAAGGTGAAGTAGATAAATTTTTCTATTAATGAGAATAAAATCTCTATTTCACAAACTTAGGTGAGATTTTTACCAATCATCTAATCTCGCAGACAAATAAATGTAAGACTAATAGAAAGTCAACCCTGCCTTTTAACTTAAAGTGGCGGTAAAATAGACGCATTTAAAGCTTAGGCAGAGAACACAATGATCGTAAAAGTACTACGTAACGCCACCGGTGCGGTGGTAGTTGGGCTGGATTTACTTACCCGTTGGAGCCGAGTTAAGCGCTCAACAGAAGGTCAAAACCAAGTAAACAACGCCACCAAAAACATGAAGCTCTATCACTTTTTGGGCTGCCCGTTTTGCGTAAAAACACGCCGCGCCATGTATAAATTAAACCTACCCATAGAAACCCGCAGCGTAACTAACGGATCGCCACACCGCGAATCATTACTCAATGGCGGCGGAAAAATCCAAGTGCCGTGTTTACACATACAACACGAAGACGGCAAAGAAGAATGGATGTATGAATCAAAAAGTATCATTGCTTACTTGAATAATCAGTTTGCAGATATTAGATAAATATCTCCATGATAAAAATTGAAATTTCACCGCGTTAGTGCTTTTTCCTCGAATATATAGGAACCTCTGATTAACCTCCGAGATCTGCCATAATATCTCGTCTGCAAATAAAACGGTTTGATCATGAAACAACA
>NZ_BAAGIE010000035.1:0-39010 GCF_054658275.1 Sessilibacter sp. MAH3
GGTTTTGGATAAAAGGGTTCAATCACCGAACATAATTCCGCCCATGGTAGAAT
Source organism: Sessilibacter sp. MAH3 (assembly GCF_054658275.1). Classification (NCBI taxonomy): domain Bacteria; kingdom Pseudomonadati; phylum Pseudomonadota; class Gammaproteobacteria; order Cellvibrionales; family Cellvibrionaceae; genus Sessilibacter; species Sessilibacter sp. MAH3. Next base: position 54 of record NZ_BAAGIE010000035.1, read on the forward strand.
TTGATTCATTTGCTCAAGAAAGATTTCCTTACGAGTTTTCTTGCGATACTTTTCAAAACCGTTGGTGTTCAGTGTTTGTTGTTTCATGATCAAACCGTTTTATTTGCAGACGAGATATTATGGCAGATCTCGGAGGTTAATCAGAGGTTCCTATAGTTTTTATTTTAAACTCGGTTTTTTTAATTTGTTTTCTGTAATTAAATGATGGCTGGGTTATTTAAAGGTTTTTAGTTGAATAAGATTTTTTGGTAAATAAATGGCTTTTTGGTTAGTTACGGGTTCTTATTTAATTATCAAGTTTATAAATTTATTTGACGGTATTTTAATAACAACATTTTATTATTGCGAATAATGTTGAGGTTTAAGTTTCTTCAGAGATAACTCGGGGCCAGCGTCCGGTTTTGTGGTTGCTGTTGTTTGATGCTTCGGTTACTACGTATAAACGTTGTTCGTTGCCGAGTGTGGCAATTAATCCTTGAATAAATTCGCCGGATTTTAGTTCGTACCATTGGCTTTCGTTGTTGATGTCTTTTTCCATAAAGGCTTCAACGTCAATTTTAACGGGAATGGGTGAGTATTGGCTCCATTTGCCCGAATGAATGGAGTCGAGTCTTGCCCAGCCGCCTCTTGGCATAAATCCGGGTTGGCTTTCTCGTCTGCCCCAGGCAACCAGTTTATGGCTACCGTCTTTTTGGCGTACGGGTAACACGGCTTTTGGGTTTGGAAAATAAATTTTTAATTCGTCACCATCGGCTTTAAATCGTACGCCTCCGCACATGGGTAATATCCTTTGGGTAATTATTTTTCGTCGAAATTATTTACTATAGGAACCTCTGATTAACTCATCCATGATTTAATCGGAGGACAGAAATTGACAATGCGATTTCCAATTTCTTCACAATTTCAATCACTTACCGTTCTTGAAATTGGCGACACATCCTTGTGTCGCGAGAAACTCTAGGTTAATCAGAGTTTCCTATTTTTTCTAGCGGAACGTTCATGCGCATGGATAAATAATGCTGATTAAATATCTTAAAGTAGGCGAGTAGATGTTCGGCTGTTGCGGGTTTGTTTAAATTATTTAATGCAGCGATAAATGCTTCTGCGGTGGAGGTTTGCATGTCTCGTGGCGCTTTGCGCATGCCGTATTGTCCGCAAAGTTGGTCTTCAGATAAGGGAATGCACGGGAATAGATGCAACCAAGGGCTTTGAAGATACATTCTTCGCGCTTGCTTCCAAGTTGCATCAATGATTATCACGGTAAGTTTTTTGTCTTGCGGTAATTCAGTAACTGTTGCAGCTGTTAGTTGTGGGTTTTTCTCACCGGGAAATAACAGTAAAAATTCTCGCGTTGGGTCTTTTAATAATTGCTCTAAATTTGCATCGATGGCGGTTCTTGCCCAAACATAGGCGAAGGTATTGCTTGGAAAGCAATCCGCAATTAATCGGCCGGTGTTGGTGGGTTTTAAAACTTCATTGCGATGAAGTAACAAAATAACGTCGACATCTGAGTTGACCTCTTCACGAAATGAACAAATGCATCGGCTGAGCTGACAACGCTTGCAGCGAATTACCTTAGCGCCACGCGCCAAAAACGGTTTTGTGGCTTCGGCAAGGCGTTTTGCACGAAGTGTTTCGAAGGCATTGTTGTGTTGCTGTGTATTCATTTCGTGAATTTGGGTGTTGCTCATAAAACGTTCATTACCAAGTTAAGGTTTCGCCATTGGAATGCCAAAAGCCGCCGGAATTTGCAAGGGTGAGCTTCTCGATTTGTGCGGCTAAACCCTCTGCGGACTGTTTGGGCGTGATATCGCCATTACCACCAACCATGTCGGTTTGCACAAATCCGGGGTGCAACAGTGCCACGGCAACGCCTTTGGGTGCTAGATCGAGCGCTAAAGAAACTCCAGCGGCGTTTAATGCTGCTTTTGACATTCGGTAGCCATAATACCCTCCCGAGGTGTTGTCAGCCATAGATCCCATGCGGCTGGTAATCATGGCGACCTTTGAGCCCGAGGCGAGTAGGGGCAGCAGTTGGCTGGTAACTCTTAGAGGGCCAATGCTGTTGATGCTAAATTGTTGTGCAATGGCGTTTGCGTCTAGAGAGCCGATGCTTTCACGACTTAACACACCAGCATTGTTGATAAGAATATCTATATGATCAGATTTGAGTTGCTTGGCAACCTGTTGTTTTAATTGCACTAGGGTTTTGTCATCGCCAACATCAATGTGCTCAATAATGTTGGCGCCTGAGTTTTTAAGTGCGTCGCTCGCACTTCGGCAAAGAGCGATAACGTTAAAGCCTTGTTTGAGATAGCGCTCAACCAGCGCGAATCCTATACCTCGATTACTTCCGGTAATAACAACATTTTTCATGGTCATTCTCTTTTTAATGTGTTCGGTTTTTAATTATTTTCTTCTGTTTAAAGGAAACTCTGATTAACCTAGAGTTTCTCGCGACACAAGGATGTGTCGCCAATTTCAAGAACGGTAAGTGATTGAAATTGTAAAGAAATTGGAAATCGCATTGTCAATTTCTGTCCTCTGATTAAATCATGGATGAGTTAATCAGAGGTCCATAAATTATGGTTGAATTAATCAGAGCTTTTTTTGTTTAATATGAATTGGTCGCGGTCTTCTGCGAAGTAAATTTTGCCAGAAAAAGATTGCTCTATGCCTTGTTTGGTTTCTTGTTCGCGGCCAAGGGTTCTATTCATTCTGTGCGATAAAATTAATTGCTGAATATTTGCAGCTTTTGCAAACGCTCCTATAACAGACGGTGGCATGTGCAGGCTTTTTGCAATGCGTCCTGCGTCTTCGGGTACTGCGTTATGCGCAACCCAAACATCGCTGTTTTTAATTAATGGAATAAATGCGTCACCGCCGGTATTCATATCGCCATTAAAACTGATTGAGCAGCTACCAATATCTATTCGCCAAGCAACAGCCGGAATAATTCCGTGTTTTACGCCGGTTGCCGATATGTGAAGATCGTCTTCGATTTTATGAGTAACAATTTCTTGTTTTAAATGATCGATGTTTTGGGTTTCGATAACATACTGAGATTGTTCGTTGTTGGTGCTTGGAAGATAATCTGATAAATATCGAAATGGGCCTGATTCACCAAACAATCCGGTGATAAATTCTTTCGTGTCTGGCATTTTAAAATTACCGGTCGGGCCGAAAATTAACAAATTTTCGCGGCGGTCAGTAAAGTAAGAGGCTTTTATTAAAGCGGGCAGGTCGGCGGCATGGTCTACGTGTAAGTGCGTTAGTAACACCGCGCTTAGGTCTTCAATACGTGCGTTTGATTGCTCAAAATGCAATGCCGAACCCGAACCAAAATCTACTAAAAAGCGTGCTTTGTTATCGATCCATATTAAATAACCTGTAGAGGCACGGTGATCATCTAATTCTGGGCCTCCCGAGCCTAAAATCTCTAGTTTGATATTTTTATTGCAGCTATTTTGGCTATTCAGCGTGTAAATGGAAGTGGTATTTTCTGCGCTAAATTCTGATTTATTAGACGTGGTGTTGTTTGCACAGGCTGCAATAGTGATGGATGTGATCACTATTAAATTCTTAGCGACCTGTTTTAAGGTGGTCTTTAAAGGATTGTGCTGGCTATGGCGGTGTTTAAACGTGGTTTTGTTGTTCATCATCGATAAATAATCTTGGGCAATTTTTATTGCGCAAAGATTAGGTGTTTCTGGTGTTAGAAACAAATAAAAAAGGCCATTAATTGAGGGCCTTTAGAAATGCGATTAGATTCGGTTAAACTTTTGTTATGCAAAAATGTTTTGCAAGTTCTAATCGTTTTAATTTATTGGAATTACAGAAGGAGAATCGTTGTGAACTTATTGGAACCTCTGATTAACTCATCCCTGATTTAATCAGAGGGAAGAAATTGAAAACGCGATTTCCAATTTCTTCACAATTTCAATTACTTACCGTTCTTAAAATTGGCAATACATCCTTGTATCGAGAGAAACTGTGTCGGTAGAAACTTTAGGTTAATCAGAGTTTCCTATTGTTATTCGGCTCTTAGGACTCTTGGCATAAGTCCGTAATGGCGCGCATAAACCATTGTTTGGCCTTGCCCATGTGTTGGTTTTTCCACGCCAGCTGCATAGCAACTTGTTGTGGTGCACCGTCGCCAATGACTTTTAAGCTGCCGTTATCTAATAGGTCGTGCACACGAGAGATGGGAACAGAGCCGATACCAATTCCTTTAACCAGCGCATTAATCTTTAAACTGATACTAGAAACGGTTAAGCGAGGTTGTTTATCAAACAGTCGGACTTCTCTTTTCGGACGTGTAATGGCTGAGTCTGCCACGGCGATTGCGCGAAATTGCGTCAGAGATTCTTCAGCCAACGGATTTTCCATTTGATGGATTGGGTGCGTTGGCGCCGCACAGTACATAATGGTTTCGTTGTACAAAAATCGGGTTTGGATTTCGGCCAAGCGAATACCAATGTCTGAGGCAATGACCAGGTCTACCTTGTCTTGTTCGAGAAGCTCCCAAGTGCCTGAAAGCACCGAGCTTTGCAATTTGACGCGCGTTCCCGAGACCTTTTCGAATTTAGAAATTAGTGGGAATAAGCGCTCTTCTTCAAATAACGCTTCTACGCCAATGGTAACTTCCGGCTCCCAGCCGTCCGCCATGGCGCGCGCGTCAGAGATCATTTCTTCGGTTGCGTGCAGAATTTCACGGCCACGTTCTAAGATGAGTCGGCCAATGGGTGTTAATAATGCTCGGTGTCCGGAACGATCAAACAAAAGTAGGTCTAATTCTTCCTCTAACTTTTGAATACTGTAACTCAAAGCGGAAGGGACTTTCGATAATTCTTCGGCCGCGGCAGCAAAACTGCCACGGCGGTCGATGGCGTCAAGTGTTCTTAACGCATCTAGGGTTAACTGTGGATCTCGTCTCATAGTTATGTAATCTGATATTGGGTAGTAGAAAATAGCAGTTAACCACGTCTTGAGCTTCTTGGAAAGCTTGGTAAATTCACCCGGTTATATCAGCGACGGAGTATTAAATTTCTTCAAATGACGACGAAACATTTTCAACCATTTGCAACGCTATTTGCTCAAAAATGGGTATTTTTTACCGCGTTATTTAGCTTCTTTTTTAGTGCAGTAATCAGTGGCGTTAATGCGTCAGAAAAAGTTACCTTGCCTATTCCTCCACTCGTTCACAAACAATTAAATGATGTCGTCTCGAAATATCCGGGGCTTTCGGGACAGGCCGTGCTTATTACTCCACAAAATACTTTTTTTGTGAATTTTGGCAATGTGCCCGTTGACGCTAATGCCCAAGCCATTGAGCCTGTTAGCGCTTCGACGGTATTTCGCTTAGGCTCAATTACAAAGTCTTTTACCGCTATCGCCTTATTAAAATTAATAGAACAATATCCCGATAAGGTTGCGCTTGACGACCCGATTTCGAAATTCATTGAAGAAGGTTGGATAACAAATTCTTATGCCAACGATATTACTTTAGCGCAACTGCTCGAACATACGGCCGGCTTCACCGATATCAGTGGTGAGGAGTTTGATTTTAACGAGCCGATACCTCTTGAAGACGCCTTGCTGAAATTTAAGCAATACCATCATACACGCTGGAATCCGGGCGAATTTAGTTCATACAGTAATTTAGGCGCGGGATTTGTTGGTTACGTGATAGAACAGGTGAGTGGGAAACCTTATGAAGACTTTTTAGCCGAAGTGGTGCTCAATCCTTTGGGTATGACAACCGCCGGATTTAAACAGAGTTCGGTTCGGGTGATAGGTTATAAATCTGACGGAGTTACAGTAATTCCCTACTGGCATACGGTTTATCGACCTTTTGGTGGTCTCAATGCATCTGCCTTGGATATGAGCCGATATTTGCAGGAGTTGTTGAATCCTAAGTTACTGTCAGCGAAAGAATTACAACAATTCATTACACCCAATACCGGTTTAGCTGCCGAATCAGGATTAACTTTTGGTTATGCGTTGGGTAATTACACGGCTTTAGTAGAAGATTATTTATTTCATGGGCATTCGGGTGACGCCGACGGGTATTTATCCAGATTTGGTTTTAGCCAGGAAGCCGAAGGTGCTTACTACGTTGTTATTAACCGTTTTGATCGCGCCTTGGTTAGCCGTTTGCAAGATGTTCTCGCGAATGCCGTTGTTGCACATGCTAAGCGACCACCGCCAAAAGCACCAAAAATTTTAACCATAACCGACAATTATCAATGGATTGATGATCGTTATACCGAAGCGACGGCACGTTTTATTAATGAAGACAAAAGTACAGCAGAGTTTGGACAGATTTATTTTGATACTCGTAAAAATGTTATTCGGGTGAAAAGAGCGGGGCGATCTGATTCGCTTTGGTATCCCGTAGCTATTGGCAAAAATAAAGAAGGCGAAGAGTGGGTGTCGGTTCGACATAATTATGAAAATCGAGCTACAGCAGTATTTCTCAAGAAAAAAGATGGACGTATTGCGTTTATTACCGAGTTTTGGAATTTAGTAAAAATGTAATTTTTTGTTGGTAGTCTAAAAAGTAATTTTATTACTATTGGTTGACTTCAGGAAACTTTAGGTTCGTCAGAGTTTCCATTGCTTATGAGTTAATTAACATCTGCTGACATTATGGCGCGTCGAATATCGGTATGAGATGTTTCTATGAAATTAAGGTTCGAGTTAAATATAGTGTTTTTATAAATAACGCCAATTTCGGCAAGCGTTGGCGCAACATCTGGAAAGCCGGTACGGTCGGCCCATTGTGAATAAAGAGGCATAAAAACCGGCTCGGGTAAAAAGGTGTCGAGCTTGGTAAACATTTCTATCGTGCTCCAGCTGCGATTTGCAGGTAAACAACAATTGGCTAGCTCAGCGAAAACCGAATTTAGGGATTGTTTATTATTGGTCATTTTCCGAATTTCGACATCGGCCATTAACGCGATGGCAGCGCCACTCCAATAAATCATCATGCGGGCGCTTCTCATACCCGCTTTGGGGCTCTGATTCGGCGAGACCTTTGGGCGAACGTCCATGCCGCGCTGAAATCCTGCCAATAAATTCTTCCACGCGGTTCTTTCATCGTAAGCACCTAGCTTTGCCATTAATACATTTTGGTAATAGCTGGCGAAGCCTTCAGATACCCAGCGTCCATTATCGCCAAGATAGGGTTGCAACAAATGACTGAATTCGTGGGCAGCGGTCCAGTCAGACATAAGTTCTTGGGAGGTTGCTGCGGGATTTACATAAAATCTAACGGTTTGTGTGCCGGCTCGCACCACATGCCCGAAAGGAACCGGTTCACCCGAGGGAATGGGGGCGGTTGGAATTGCGATTACCTGTATTCGATAGCTTGGATTTGCCCCGATAGTTGTTTGTAATTGCTCGATGTTTTTTTGAATCCACAAGTGTATTTTGCCAAAATCTTTCTCGTGACCTAGGTAGGCAAAATCGATCTCCATAGCGCCAAGAAATTCTCGACCACCTAGAAAATGGCCAATGATTAAATGCCCTGATTCATTAGAGGGTGCTTCGGTGATGCTCAAACGGTAGTGATTATCGCCCATTGTTTGTAACGGCCATGGGCTTGTGACGGAATATCCGTTGGGAAGAATTAGTTCTACCGTGGTTGGCGCAGATGTTCGGATTAGCCAATCGTAGGTATTTAGCTGCCAAACTGAATCTTGATGAGCAACTGAGGTTCTTCCTCGCCAAGCTGGCGGGTCAAATTCATCAATACGCAATTGATAGGTGATACAAGATTGCGGCGTTAAGTTAACTTTTCGAGAAATAAGCGAGATTGCTTGTGCTTGATTACAGCTTTCAGGCAGGTTAGTTGTGTTGGCCAAATGCGCTTTGTTGGGCAACTGTATTTTATGGCGGTAAGAATCCGCGTTAGTAACCGTTACCAGAATGGAATCGTTCGATTCTGGCCAGGTGACTTGGACGATGACTCCGTTTGGGTTTGCCTCGGCGGGAAATGGCTCATGAACACGGTCTGATGTTTGGGCTTTGGTTGCAATGGAGAATAATGACCCGATTAGAAAACATCCAATCATCAGATTTCGCATGCTTTTTCCTTGAGTTTAGCGTGGCGTAATATCAGTCTTTGGATTGTCTTCATTGGAATAGTTCATCAATATCTCTAAGGAACCTCTGATTAACTCATCCCTGATTTAATCAGTGGACAGAAATTGAAAATGTGATTTCCAATTTCTTCACAATTTCAATCACTTACAGTTCTTGAAATTGGCGACACATCCTTGTGTCGCTGGAAACTCTAGGTTAATCAGAGTTTCCCTAACAAAATCTTGACATTAGGATGAGGTTGAATAACAATTGCTGCATTGCAGCAAAAGATATGTTTGGCATTTGAGTAAGAAAACCAGCGATTATTTTTCCTTACGAACATTATCGATTGCAAAATGGTTGTGAAAAGCGTACGAAAGAGTATGTACAGAGCGTAGTCGTACAGTCATTCAATGGTACGAATAGTTTAACGAAGTTCGCTATTTAGAAATATTTCTAGGAGATTAATCTCATGAACGAAGATCTGATGAAACCATTTGAATCTGTTAAGTCTTTAATGACTATGCAGGCAGATGTTATCTCTAAAACCGTTGCTCAACAGCAAAAAGCTGCTCAAGCGTTGTCCGGTTTTTTCCAAGACGAAGCTAAAAAAGCTCAAGCATTGAAATCGCCTGAAGAGCTTTTGCAATTCAATATCGATTCTAGCAAAGCGTTGTTTGATCTTCTTAAAGATCAGAGCTCAGAATTTTCTACCATTGCAGAGCAAGCACGCGATGCATTTGTGAAAGAAATCGGAACCTTTGGCCCTAAGTAATTACTTCTAAGTAATTGGCCTGACGTTGTTCTGAAAAAACCCTGCATTAGCAGGGTTTTTTTTGACTGCGAATGACACTTTTCATCCACGATTCCCATAGAGCCTTTTGCCGAATCGACATTGATCTCTGTGTGCTCAGGCGCATTCTGTTTGCCTAGTTACATCTCACCGACTACATCTCACCGACTACATCTCACCGACTACATCTCGCTGGTTACATCCTGATAGCTTTTTCCTTTCAAGATTTTCCTCTCCATAAACCTATCCCTTTGTTCTGCTGTCTATATGCCTTCTATTGGGAGTCCTGTTAGGATGCAAGCTTTGAATTCTGCAAAGGTTTTGAGCTGATTACCTCTGGTTAGGTATACTCTTGCTCATCGATTTAAGAGAGATGTGAGATGTTTTTTGGAAAGGTAGTAGGTGGTTTACTCGGGATAACCCTAGGCGGCCCCATTGGTGCTATTGTCGGCGTCGCTTTAGGACATTTTTTCGACAGAGGGTTGTCTAAGTTTCGTCCTGAGTTATCCGCTGAAGATCGTGCTCATGCAGAGCAGGTGTTCTTTTCTTCTGTTTTCCAATTAATGGGGCATGTTGCTAAAGCAGACGGTCGAGTGTCTGAGCAAGAAGTGGCACGTGCAGAAGAAATTATGGCACATATGCAGCTTTCGACTGCAATGCGTGCTAAAGCGATCGAATACTTTAAGAAAGGTGGTCAAACGGATTTTGATCTTCCTGGCGTTGTCGGTGAATTCAATTCCATTGGTAATAAATTACCCAGCTTACGACAAACTTTATTGACCTATCTTATTAATATTGCATTAGCCGATGGTCAAATTGATGATGCTGAAGAAGAGTGCCTTGGACAGATTTCTGAGCATTTAGGTGTTTCTAAGTTTGCTTTTAAACAGCTTATGGCGATGTTGCGCGCCCAGGCGCAATTTTACCAACAACAGCAAAGACACGGCTCGCAACCCTATACACCGAGTAAAGATGAATTGGCATTGGCTTATGAATCGTTGGGTGTTGCCTCTGATGCTAGTGATCCGGTTGTTAAAAAAGCCTATCGCAAATTGATGAGTGAAAATCACCCAGATAAACTTCAAGGTCAGGGCGTTCCTCAAGAAATGATTGAAATGGCCACCGAGCGTGCGCAAAAAATCCAAGCTGCTTACGACCTTATTAAAAAGTACCGAAAAACTCAGTCATGACAGAATCTCCAACTTCTGCAACACCAAAGGAAAAAGTATTTTCTCGGTCAGCAATGGCCGATGCGCTGGGCGTATCTTTAAAAGAAGTCACCGAAGTCTTAATTAAATCGGGCTGGCTGACTCAGCAGGGCGATCAGTGGCATTTAACCGCCAAGGGTGAGTTTGAAGGCGGTCAGGTTCGCCACAGCAAAAAATTCGGCGACTATATTGTTTGGCCGGAAAGTGCGTTAACGCATCCTATTTTTCGCTTTGATAAAGATGAAACGCTTAAAGCCAGTGATATTGCCAAAGAAGTTGGCTTAAGCGGCCGTTTGGTGAATTTATTACTTCAACATTGCGGTTGGTTGAAGCGCGAACACAAAGGCTGGACGCTTACACCTTTGGGGGCGTCGGTTGGTGGTATTCAGCACGAAAACGCTAAAACCGGTGTGCCTTGGTGCTCTTGGCCCAAATCGTTATTGGCGCAGGATTATTTTCAACAAGCTTGCGTTAATCTCACCAATATCGAAATTAAACCGCATTTGTGCAGCTTAAACGGTATTGATGTTAAAAGCCCGCAAGCGGCAGCGTTTTTATCTTGGTGTTATTTAACCGGTGTGGTCGTTGCACAGAATATTGCTCATCCAGCTCGTGCGAGTTTAATTTTCGATTTTTATTTACCGCGAGTCGGATTGTTTATTGATATTTGGAGCACGAGCTTAACACCCACGCAATTAGCGGCACGTTTAGAGCGAAAAACGGTGTGTGAAGAGTTAGAAATTGATTACATCGTATTTGAAGAGGTTAACATTCTTCAGCTTGAACAGGATCTACCGAGAGAGCTGCTTAAACGTGACTTAGAAGTATTATAGGAACCTCTGATTAACTCTTCCATGATTTAATCAGAGGACAGAAATTGAAAATGTGATTTCCAATTTCTTCACAATTTCAATCACTTACCGTTCTTGAAATTGGCGACACATCCTTGTGTCGCGAGAAACTCTAGGTTAATCAGAGTTTCCTATAAGAAGTACCGTGAGAACTGCTGTAAATAAGTTACTTTTTCTATCGAAAGCTCCGATGAACTCTTCCATGATTTAATCGGAGCGAAGAAATTGACAATGTGATTTTCAATCTCTTCGCAATTTCAAGCACTTACCGTTCTAAATGTTGGTGACACACTCTTGTATCGCTGGATATTGATTTTTATTGTTTAAAATTTCGATCTCAATGCAGCGCTGCAAGCGCGGCGCAAAAAATCTTTTCGTTCTGCCAATTGCTTAATTAAAGCGATTTTATTGCCCCAAAATAATGGCTAACCAATCTTTTAATGAGTGGCTTTTACCAAGTTCAGACTCAGCCTCGGTTTTCATTTCTAGGGTTCCTAGTGCTAAATCTACAGCCATTGAATGATAGACCGACTGAGGATGTTTAAATCCTTTGCTTGACGCACGATCTTCTAACAGTTTAGCAATGTCTTCCAAATCTTCGGAATAAACGCCGTTTTTCTGTAAGGGTTTTAAATAATTCATAGATAATTATTGGGTGTGTGATGATGAATTTAGAAAACGAACTTCTCTTTGTGGGAAAGGAATTTCGATGTTGTTTTTAATGAGAGCGTCGTAAATTGCACGGTTAGTAAGAAATTTTTGCTCAAAATATTTAGTGGTTGGAGCCCAAAAACGCATTGCCAATTCAATGCCACTGTCGGCAAAATTATTAATGCCAATTTGTGGCTCTCTAGAATCGTTGCCTACTACCGATCGAAAAGCATCTAACATTACTTGTTGCGCCAAATCTAAATTACTGTTGTAAGCAACCGAAATAGACAGTTCTACAACTCGACATGCGTTGGAATTATGAATAATTTCGCCAATGACATGTCGGTTTGGAATAGTAATTTGCTCTTCGTCTTCGTTGGTTAAAACCGTTGTTGCAAGATTAACTTGTTTAACGACACCGGTCACACCTAATAACGAAATAGTATCGCCGACCAGATACGGGCGCGTAACAATAATATTCAGCCCGGCACTGTAGTTAGAAAGCAACCCTTGTACTGCTAGTCCAACACCCAAAGACAGCGCACCAATTGCCGCCACCATAGGCGTAATGTTGATGCCGAGTTTATTGAGCACTACCACAACGGTCATTACAACGACCGTAATTTTTACCAAATTGCAGACAAAGTTGGTAAGAGTTACATCTAAATGACGCGCAAGACAGATTTTTTTAACCCAGTTTGACGCTTTGTTGGCGACCAAAAGCCCCGCCAAACTAATAACGATAGCTCCAATTATTTGGAAGCTGTAGGTCACCAAAAAAGTGGCAATTGCATCGTACAACGCAGTGAGTTGGGCTATTGATTCTCCTACGGTATTGTCGTTCACCGGTTACTCCTTCTACAGATTTGGCAAATTAGCAAAGGATACTCGAACCGGTGAAAAATACAGAGTTTTTAGCTGAATTTATTGAGCGTTTAATTTACCGAGTAGGGTAACTTAGGGGTTAATGGCTTTAAGCTTTCTGCGGTTTTGGCGTAAATGTCAGAAACGTTTGGGCTTAGGCCTGCTTCCATACGTCTTGAAAGCATAGTGATTGGAAAAATACAGTGCTCAGTTTGAGGAAAACATAAGGCTCGACTGCGGCCAAGTTGGTCTTCATAGACACGCCATTCAAGCTTATATTCTCTTTGAAATTGATCACCTAACACCACTCCAAGCGCTTGCAATTGTAATCTGTCACTTGATGGGATTAATTTTTGATCAATTATTCTTTGCAACGTCTCTAAATCTGACTTGTTGCCTTTAATGGGTGTTCCTAGTTTTAACGACGTAAGTTCATCAATGGAATCTCTTTGGTTCACAAGATGTGCTTCGTCTGTGGGTGTTAACGGAGTAATTTTAGGCCACTGTTTTTCGTCAACAAATTGAGCGAAAACCGGTAATGACACTGCAAGTAAAGCAATAGAAGCGGTAATGTGTTTACGAATTTTAGAGAAATTAAATTTTGAAGGCGTAAGAATATTAAACATTGTTGCTACCGATGTCTGGTTGAGGCAGAAATGGGAACCTTTTCATAAATATGGCGCTAGAGCGTGTAAATTACAAGTCACTAGCGCCACTGAATAGACATTGGTTTTGTCTTTATGATTCCCGAAGTATCAATCAATCTCGCTTCGGGAAGAGTGTGTCATCGGCTGGCAAAATTATGCTGGTTGTTTGCCAATTGAACGGCCTCGGCAAGAGCGTTAACAGACTTAAAAGACATCTGCGTTAATTCTTGTGATTGCGATACATTTAAATCAAATTTTGTATTAACCATATTTTTGAGCGCAGATTCATCAACTTGCTTGTTTTTTTGCAAGGAGTTGAGCTCATCTGGCGTTAAACTGGCGCTTTTACCGCCTGGCAAATAAATTGTACCGTGGTAAAAATCGACACCAAAGGCTATCAGTCCGGGAATAATGAATAACAGCAAGCCAACACCATCTAGTGCTACAATTCCGGGATCGAGACGCCCTTGAGTTTGTCCTTTTCGTTCTGGATAGAATAGGGTGCCGCAGGCGGTTAATTGTGTCACTAATGCAATTGATACTACGGCCGCTGTTAGGCGAACTGGTCTAAATTTGGCCGAAATTGAAGGCGCCAAACGTTTAAATAGAAGATTTGGTGCTTGGGTAGTCAATAATTTCATGATCAAAAATTCCGTAACTGAATAAATGTCTGAATTCAATCGAATGGTAAATATTATCCATTGATTTCTGAGTATAAATTTTATTAAACAAAAGGTGTACCAATTATGGCTTTGTTGGATGTCTTTGCTATTTATTAATTTGAAATTGTATCTGAGTGAAAAGAAATTGGGAGCTGCGCTAGGTGGATTCCGTTGACGCGAGTCACAATTTTGCGGAATAAGTTTTAAGAGACTTCGTTCATTTTAGAAAACTGAGTGCAGGTAAGTAATAGTTCACATGATCGATGTTATTTTTGAAAATGAAGAATTTTTGGTTGTTAATAAACCGAACAATGCAGACTTCCATGATAATGAAGAAACATTAGGATTTTTTAATACTGTAAAAGAAACGCTTAACCTTAACGAGTTATATCCAGTCCATCGATTAGACAAGGTAACATCTGGCCTGTTGTTAATTGCAAAAACAAAGTTTGTTTGTGCACATTTAACTCGGCTGTTTCAAGAGCGCAGTATTGAAAAACTTTATTTAGCGTTGGCATACGGTAAACCTAAAAAGAAACAAGGCCTTATAAAAGGCGACATGATTCGAGCCAGAAGAGGTGCCTGGCGGCTTGACCGAACCCTAAATAACCCAGCACAAACTCATTTTTTAAGCTATTCCGTAGAATCTGGATTACGTTTGTATTTGTTATATCCAAAAACCGGAAAAACACATCAGCTGCGAGCAGCATTAAAATCGCTGGGTACGCCTATTTTAGGCGACCATCTTTATGGCGGTGGTGATTACCAATGTGATAACCATCCTGAATCTGTATTTATAAATATTGCACCAAAAGACGAACACTGGGTGTACCTGCATGCGTTTGCGCTGCGATTTCATTATTGCGATCAGGAGTTCTCTTTTTTCGCATTTCCACAGACGGGTTTATGGTCTAAAGAAGTTATTTCGCAATCTTTAGGTTGCGACTCTTATGTTCACCAACAGGGCAGTTTTATAAAAACGTTGAATGTAGGTGAGTCGCAGATAGATTCTGGATTAAACGCCGCAGCTAAGTCAGATTTTTCGCAATTGCGTTCGATTTTTGATCTTTTTTCGAAGAAGGTTAAAAGTTGAGTGAATATCTTTTTTCGCCAAAAAATTGTTTTATTTTTTTCTGTACCGCAATTTGTATTATTTTGGCAGGGGTGGCGTGGCGTTTATATCATTTGAATGTCTCTGCCGCTCAGCCATCGTTAGAGAATTTAAATTCAATAACCGTAAATGATTGTGGCAATGCTTTAACAAATGATTTTTATGTACTTTGTGGATATTATACCACCCCCAGAATTAACAATAATAATGTTCAAATACCTTTTGTTGTAATTAAGAAGAGGGAAGTTGAGCATCGCAACTCTATTCAGACTCAATGGCTCTCGGAGCAAGATGTTGCCGTAAATGCAGTGTCGCTGAAAACTCCCGCGCAGGGCCATTCTTCAGAAGACGGCTCTGCTAATCTTGGGTTATCAAACATTAATTGGCCTGAAAACAGCTTCAATCTTCAAGATATTTTCGACGAACAAATTCCACTCGTGGTATTACCCGGCGGGCCGGGATCGGCAACGGGAATTCAGTCTAAATCCCTTCAATATTGGTTGGGTTGGTATCACCGACAGGGCTTGTCAGAAGCTGTGATTTTGATGGATTACCGAGGTTTAGGTGGTTCCATTCCAGCGGTTGATTGCGCATCTACCAGTTCGGGTAGCGCTGCTATAGAAAAACTTGGATTGCGTTTATTAGAAAATAAATTGTCCATTAATTACAGCGAAAGCGAGCTACGTTTTTTATCATTGGTGCAATGCTGGCAAATTGCACAAAATTTTGGATATTCGGAACTGGATTTCTCGGCTGAGACCAATGCTATCGATTTGTTGGGTCTGGCGAAGTTGTTGAATATTCATCAGCTCAATATTTATGCTCGTTCGTACGGGACCCGTGTTGCTGTTATCGCTGCGCTGCAACAGTCTGATTTGATAAATTCAATGGTGCTGGACTCGTTGCATTCCCTCGAAAATAACGATCCAAATCAGTGGCCGTTAAAATATCGGCAAGCATTTTTAAATCTTATTCATTACTGTAAAACTTCGTCATTATGTTCGGTTACAGACGATTCTCTTAAGCGCGCTCTCGATTACAGAAAGCCAGTTTCTGCTACCAACCAAAACGATGTCGATACGAACGATACCGTCAAGAACAGCACCGTCGAAAACAGTACCGCCGAAAACAGTACCGCCGAAAACAAGGTCTCCACAAATAACAGTGCTGATTTTAACTATGAAAGTTATTTAGCGGAGGCTATTTTTCAGAAAATGCGCGAGCATAATTCTGCAAAGAATATTCAACAACTATTAACTGCATCGAAAAACGATTGGTATTCCGATGACGCAAGTATTAATAGTCAGAGAGTAGAGTTTGGTGATGTGGTTTATTTTGTAAACCAATGCATTGATAATAATCCGATTGATCATTCTGTATTTTCTAAAAATTTAGGCGAAATCGGCTATTTATCTCAGTTTGTTTCTTACGATACTGATACCGATTTTTGCCGGTTGTTACAGTATTCGAATTATTTAGCACCTTACAAATCTGCGAATGTTTCGGTAGAGACGGTTTTGCTTGCCGGTGGTTTAGATCCAGTGACACAGTTGTCTCAAGTTGAAGCAGCAAATTCCCATTTTTTACGATCGACACTTTTCGTATTTCCCGATGCAGGTCATGTGCTTATCGACCAGTACCCATGCTTGGATGACGCCTTGCCGTTTTTACTTCATAATCAAGGCTCCGATTATGTTTACGAACATTGTAGTCAACAGTCGGTTCGAATTTTAATCAGATAATAATTTATAACTACAATTGCTCACTATGGCTGTCTTGTTCGAAGAAACAATTAACGGTAATCAATATAAAGTCACTTCTGCCGGAAGTAGCATTCGTTTGTTCACGAATGGACTGTTCCATTCGCAATTTAATGATCGCTCAATACTCAGTGGTGCAGTTTGGGATTTATTGTTTTTGCCGTCTTTATTGTCACAAACCCAGCCGTCTAATGCCTTAATTTTGGGTGTGGGTGGTGGTGCTGTTCTGCGAATGCTTCGACATTATTTTCTCGATTGTAAGATTACGGGAGTCGATATTGACGCTGTTCATCTTGATTTGGCGAGAAAATATTTTGGCGTTGATGAGTCTTATTCGTTGGTTAGAGCTAATGCCTTGGCTTGGGTGGCTCAGAATAAAAAGCGATCATTTGATTTTATTATTGATGATGTTTTTGCTGGTATGAGCGGCGATCCAAAACGCAGCATTGCTGCCACAACACAATGGATTGAAAAGCTTGAGAGCCGTTTAAACGACACGGGTGTACTGGTGTTTAACTTCGATAAATTGTCAGATTTACGTAAGGTTTTAGCTGAGTCTAGATCGTCTCTGTTGGCCAGTTGTTTTAAGAGCGCGTTTATTTTAAGTTCCAAGAGCTATGAAAACCGCATTCTAGCCCTATCTAAACAATCGGTTACCTATGAGGCTTTTACTGACGCGATTAATAATTTACCGGAAGCCCGTCGATTTGGCTTTCAAGCCGGGCATACTTATTTAATTGAGTCGTTGAAGCTTTAATCCACGCTATTTAACGCGAACCGTAGTTGTGGACCTCTGGTTAACTCACTTTGTGTCGCGGGAAACTCTAGGTTAATCAGAGTTTCCGTTACTTAATTCAAATACTTTAAAGCCATTTGCGTGCTTTAGTACCGTGCAGTTTGAAAACAGATTTTTGCTTTTTTGCTCTAAAGGTAAAAATTGGTTCACCACAAACAGAGCTTTCCCGCCTTTTTTAGTTAATTGTTTGGCGGTAGATACGAATTTTTCTGTCAAATCGTAGACGTGGTCAAAACCTTGATGAAACGGTGGATTGCAAAGAATTAGATCGAATTTTTCTTGACAGTTTTTTGCACAATTGTCAACCCAGGTATGAATGCGCGTTATTTTATTTTCTGTGCAAGTTTTTTCTAGCGCATTGACCGCTGTAATATTGTTGTCGGTTGCGTAGATGTGTTCAAAGCCTAATGCACTAATTTCTAGTGATAAATATCCCCAGCCACAACCTAAATCTAAGGTTTTTACCTTTTTTATACGTTCGGCATAATTATCATTTTCTAATAATTCTTTTACGGCCTGAATTAATAATTCGCTGCCTTGGTCTACTTTATTCCAGCCAAAAACACCGGGTTTACTAAAGCATGGAATATCGCCTGCTTGATGAACTATTTCGTATTGGGTGTAATTTTGGTCGTCTAGAAAATTTTCTGAATCGGTTTGAGTTTTGGTTAGGATTACTAAATAACCGGTTTTTTGTTTGTCGATTGATCCATGACCAAATAAATCTTTTGCCTTTTGAGCATAAGATTTAATGCCTTCGTTTTTTTCACCGGCTAAAATTAATTGCCCATTAAGCGGTAATAATTTATACGCTTGATTGATCACATGGTGTACTAAGGCTTTTTCTTTGGCAACTCTGAAGTAAACACAATGAACGGCTTTTGATATTACTTGAAAATTAAAATCTGACAGAAATGCTCGCTCTGTGGGATGTTCAGAAACAATATCCTGACGATTGCTGATAATGGCAACGTCATCGCCCAGTAGAGCTTTACTGATGCTTTCAGAGCTTTCATCCAATACCCAGAGGGAATTTTGACTCACATCTTTAATGCGATTGCGATAGTTAGAAAATAATAAAGCTTGGACGTTATTCATTTTCACAAAAAGTATCTCTTTCGCTGTTATCAAGGTAGAAGTATTCGGTTTCTTGCAGTTCGTTGGGTAATGTTAAACGACCAATTGCGGTACGATGTAAGGCAATGACTTTGTTGCCAACTGCGGCAAGCATGCGTTTCACTTGATGATATTTACCTTCTTGTATCGTTAGTAATATCTCGGTGTTGGTTATCTTTTCTACCGTTGCTGGTAAGGTGGGTTTTGATTCGTTTTTTAGTAGAACACCGGTTTCAAGCTCGGCAATTTGCGCCTCGGTAATGTCTTCTTCCAGTGATACTCGGTAGGTTTTCGGACATTTTGATTTTGGTGAGGTAACCTTGTGATTCCAATGGCCATCACTGGTTAACAGCAGAAGTCCGGTTGTATCTTTATCTAGCCGACCGACAATTTGTATTTTTTCGTTATAGAGCGCATCGAGCAGTTTTGTGTCGTTTTCATCTTCTGCCGATTGCTTTAGCGCATCGATTACCGTTGGATGTTCAGCATCTGTTGTCGCGCAGACAATTCCGGCAGGTTTATAAAATACAATGTACATATCGGTGAAGACTTCTACGGCATTACCATCTAGCTTTATTAAATCGTCGGCTGAAATGGCGAAGCTGGTGCTTTTCTCGACAACTTCATTTACGGTAATTCTTCCCGCTTTAATAATTTTCTTTATATCTGTACGGGAATAGGTGGTGTTATTGGATAGATATTTATCAAGACGCATAATGATTGTTTAACAGCTCTGAAACCGATGATGGCCATTGGAATTTTTCAAACAATTGACTCATTGTTTGATCAAATTCAGCGAAAATTGAAACAGATTTATTGGTGTAAGGATGATAAAACTCAAGTGATGCCGCGTGTAATAGCAGACGATTGCAATTTAATTGCTCTGAAAATATGCGATTATGTAAGCTCTTGCCGAATTTGGCATCACCGATTATTGGATGACTTAAATGTTTTAAATGTCGGCGTAACTGATGTTTTCTTCCCGTTTTAGGTAGGCATTTAACGAGTGAATATCGGCTGGTTTTAAAGCGATCATTGGCAACTTCAAGCTCTATGTTGTTTAGCGGTATAAATAGGCTTTGTGCTTCTTGAGGGGGTTTATCTTTCTTGGCTTTTTTATCGGTGTATTTATCCAGTATTTCTTTTAATGGATGATCAACGTCTGTTGCCGTATTTAACCAACCTCTAACAACCGCTAAATAGGTTTTGGTGACATTTTTTTCTTGCCATGTAAGTTGGATATCTCTCGCGGCGGTATCACTGAGGGCAAATAGAAGAACACCGGAGGTAGGCTTGTCGAGACGGTGTACAGGGAATACCCACTGATTTATTTGATCTCGAAGTATTTGCATTGCAAATTGCGTTTCGTATTTATCGATTTCGCTTTTGTGAACCAATAAGCCAGAGGGTTTATTTACGGCGATAAAAAAATCATCGCGATAAACAATATCGAGTGCTGCAACCTCAGTGTTACTAGAGAAGGGTGGTTGTGTCATTGAGGTCGTCAGTTCGTTAAATTTGGTTTCTATGGGAACCTCTGATGAACACATCCATTTAATTCATCCTTGATTTAATCAGAGGGCAGAAATCGAAAATGCGATTTTCAATTTCTTCACAATTTCAATCACTTACGGTTCTTGAAATTGGCTACACATCCTTGTGTCACTGAAAACTCTAGGTTGGTCAGAGTTTTCTATAGTTGAGCTTGAATTTTCTTCTCGCCGGAATCAACGGATTGATAAATCAACGTATTAATGGTCATTGGGCCAACGCCGCCGGGAACGGGAGTGTAAGCTGAAACCCTATCTTTTAAAGGCTCTAACTCAATATCGCCAACGCCACCTGGATGATAGCCGGCATCAACCACTACGGCACCTTCTTTAATCCACTCGGCTTTAATGAACTCCGGTTTACCAACAGCTCCCACAACGATGTCGGCCTGTTTAATATGATCGGCAAGATTTTCGGTGCGTGAGTGGCAAATGGTCACGGTTGCGTTTGCGTTCAACAACATTAACGCCATTGGCTTGCCAAGAATAGGGCTTCTTCCGACAACCACCGCGTGTTTGCCCGACAATGGAATATTATAGGCTTCTAACAAGCGCATAATACCCTTAGGGGTAGCACAACCGTAAGCGTCTTCACCCATACTCATTCTGCCAAAGCCCAAACAAGTTACGCCGTCTACGTCTTTTTCTAATGCAATGGCATCAAAGCAGGCGCGTTCATCAATTTGCTCAGGAACGGGATGTTGTAAAAGAATGCCGTGAACATCGGGATTAGCGTTTAATTTTTCAATTTCGGATAATAATTGCTCGGTAGTCGTAGATTCAGGAAGTTCTACCTTTAATGAATCCATTCCAATTCTTGAGCAAGCATTTCCCTTCATCTTAACGTAGGTTGCTGATGCGGGATCACCACCAACTAATATGGTTGCAAGAATTGGGGTTTTACCGCCGCTTTGTTGCTTTAGTTGATTAATTCGTTCGCTAAGTTCTTGTTCTGTCTTTTGGGCGATGGCTTTGCCATCCAATACCAATGCTGTCATGGTGATATCCGAAGTTCTGACCAAAAGTTGGCTGCTGTGGTGTTCAAAGGTTGCATAAAAAAGAGGGCGCGTATTCTCCCACAGGTTTAAAAATAGACCAAGCCCGTCTGAATCGATTAAATTTTCCACCAAAATCGGTAAGTCATTGGTTTAATTTAAAAGATTTAAATTTTTTGTTGTTAAATTGTTGACGGCCTTAAAGTGCGTATGTATGATGCGCCCCACTTGAGAGAGACAGCTCACCAACAAAAATAACTTGTTGCAAAACATGTTTAAAGTTGGCCTAATGAGTAAGACTGTTCTCAGGATTTCATCGGAGTGTAGCGCAGTTTGGTAGCGCATCTGGTTTGGGACCAGAGGGTCGGGGGTTCGAATCCCTCCACTCCGACCATTATTTAGCAAGTCCAGTAGTTCGATGCGCCCGTAGCTCAGCTGGATAGAGCAACGGCCTTCTAAGCCGTAGGTCGCAGGTTCGAGCCCTGCCGGGCGTGCCATTCAAAGTCAGCTGTTTGCTGTTGGTCTAAGATGACCTAAACTCTCTACTATGGTGGCTGTAGCTCAGTTGGTAGAGCCCCGGATTGTGATTCCGGTCGTCGGGGGTTCGAGTCCCCTCAGCCACCCCATTTGAAAGACATAATCTTCTTTAAAACCCTTCTAAATTTAATCTCCAATATCTTTTCACTTTATTATTTTTTTCTTTTTATTGTTTTAATTTAATTCATAACCGCATCAATGATTTTATATTGTCTTATATTAGATGTTTAATATTGTTCCAACTATGAAAATCATGCAAACGGCTTCCAGTGTAGTTATCGAAACGCAGCGGCTCATACTGCGAAATTGGTTAGATTCCGATAAAAAAGATTTTTTTGAAATAAATTCCAATAAAGATGTGATGGAGTTTTTTCCGTCAATTTACACTCAGAAACAGAGTGATGACTTGTTGGAAAAGATGCGAGATTTAATTTCCCGAAATGGTTGGGGTTTTTGGGCTTGCCAAATTAAATCAACCAATCAATTAATTGGTTTTGTCGGTTTAAACAATCCTGATTATCCGCTGCCATTTTCTCCATGTACCGAAATAGGTTGGCGTTTGAACAAAAAATTTTGGTATAACGGATACGCATCTGAAGCTGCCCGAGCGGTTGTGCAGTATGCTTTTGATGAATTAAAACTCGAACAAATTGTTTCTTTTACTGTAAAAAGTAATATTCGATCGATTGCCGTGATGGAGCGTATTGGTATGCAATTCAGTGGTACAACATTTCTGCATCCTCGAGTTTTAAATACGCATTTATCTGAGCATGTTTTGTACGTAATGCATAACAGTCAATTTTCTCGGTAATAATTTCTTCAGCAATCAATCTACTTTCTATGTGATTTTTTCGCTCAGGTGTCGTAGAAATTAGTGCAGTTTATTCTGTGATTATTATGTGCTTATTGGTTCTAATGAAAGAATCCATTTTTGTTTAACTGTTCTCGTTTTATCAAAACAATGGTTTTCTGATCGTTTTATTGCTCAACCACTTTCGTGTTTCCAGCTTTTTAAATTTGCTCTTTGCATGTGCCTAAATATTTGGCGCTTGTTGGTTATGGGCATCAGATGTCTTTCTTATGGATTGTTGTGATGTTTTTTTCATCTGTGATTTGTTGGTTTTCATTCGTTTTGTAATCAGAATACTCAATCTTTTATAAACGCAGAGACAGAGCTTTATGGAACAGTTTTTTGGCGCCTTTTCGTCATTTATGTGGGGAACCCCGCTAGTAGTTTTGTTGGTCGGTGGTGGACTGTTTTTTTCAATTTATTCCCGCGGTATTCCTTACAGGCATTTTCCTGAAGCTTTGGCTGCGCTTATGGGAAAACATAATCGTGAAGGTGGTGAAGGGCAAATATCTCATTTCCAGGCACTAACCACAGCGCTTTCTGGAACACTCGGTTTAGGTAACATTGCGGGTGTCGCTATCGCCATCACGGCGGCTGGTCCGGGAGCGGTTTTTTGGATGTGGGTCACGGCTATTGTTGGTGTAGCGACTAAATTTTATACCTGTTCTCTGGCGGTTATGTATCGTGGCTATGACAGTCAGGGTCAGCTTCAAGGCGGACCTATGTACGTCATTCGCGAAGCGTTGGGCAAAAATTGGTTGCCGTTAGCTTGGCTGTTTGCTCTGGCGGGTATGTGTGGTGCACTGCCAATATTTCAAATTAATCAATTAGTACAGTTGTTTAGGGACTCTGTAGGTATTCCTATGGGAGTAGCGCATGAGTCCGATCACCTAGTATTTGATTTGATTTTGGGGTTATTTTTTAGCGTTATTGTGTATTTGGTACTGATTGGCAATATTAAGCGCATCGGCAAAATTACCGCTTTTTTAGTACCTTTTATGGTGCTTTTTTACCTATTAATTTCGGGCGTTGTGTTGGTTAATCATCTAGATGCCATCCCAGGGGCTTTTCAATTAATCTTTGCCGATGCTTTTAAATTAGAAGCTGCCGCAACGGGGACTATTCTTACTGTTATTTTGACTGGTGTGAAGCGAGGTGCTTTTTCCAACGAGGCGGGTATTGGTTCCGAGGCAATGGCTCATGGTGCAGCAAAAACTAACGAGCCAATTCGTGAAGGTATGGTTGCGATGATTGGGCCAGTAGTCGATACGTTGATAGTGTGTACCTGCACGGCCTTGGTAATTTTAGTTACTGGAGTTTGGTCGGGCAGTACCGACAGCGGAGTTACTATTACCTCTCAAGCTTTTGAAAGTGTAATGCCGGGTTACGGAGCTTATTTGTTAACAATAATGGTACTTTTTTTAAGCTTAAGTACAGTGTTTACGTTTGGTTATTACGGCAGCAAATGTTTAGGCTTTTTAATTGGTGCTGACAGACAACATTATTATGTTTGGTTTTACACTGGGTTAGTTGTTTTAGGGGCCGTGGTATCTTTAAAAGCTGTGGTAAATTTTATTGATGGAATGTATGCCTTAATGGCAATTCCGACCATGGTGTCAACATTGATATTAGCACCACGTGTGAATGCGGCTGCCAAACGATATTTTAATCGTGAGCAGAATCTCTAGCGTAGCCGTAATTGATTTTGGTGATAACGACAAGTAAGAGCGTGCCTTTTATCGATGTTGGTTATTTTACTAGAAAAACAATGTGTTGAAGATTAAGGTTGTGATGGTTAAGCTATAACAACCTGATCGTGGTATTGCATCGCAAACAAGGCTCTAAAACATCCCTAAAAACAGTCGGGTATTTTGTAATATCCGACTGACAGCTCGACTATATCGTTGGAGTATTTACAATACTCTCTTTTCGGTATCAATATTCGAATATTGATACTTTATATCTTCATCTTTCGTTAATAAAAACGAGATTTTATTAACATTTCTCCTGTGCATAATTGCACGTATTTATTCAGTTTCTGTTCTAAATTTTCTATATGAGTGCTTTGGGGTGATCATTAACTAATTTCACTATTATGATCAAATCGTTTTTCGTTATCGTTATTGAATTATTTCTTAGTTTAAAAACTTGTCTTATTTGTTGCGGTTTATAAGGAATTTGATTTAAAAATAGCTTGGCTTTTCAAAAAATTAATATATTTGAATTTTTTATTACGGATGGTTTTAAACAGGCTGTAGAAAATTGACAAATTTTTTAACATTTTATCGGTAATTATTTGTAATTTTTGCTTATTATATTGTCCAACCTTGGATTTTTAAATTTACGGTTATTTTTAGTTTCAATGGCTTTAATTAATGCGTAGAAATGTTTTTAAATGTAGTTTTTATGAGGTAATTGTGATGAGGTTTCTTGATATGGGTCGTTTTTCAAATTTTCTGCGAGGTACTTTTTGGGTTTTATTAATCTCATCCATTGCAGCTTGTGCAAGTTCTAAGCAATACAGTTTGACCGAAGTTATGGTAGCAGAAGATGGTTACGCTATTCATGGTTATGATCCAGTTTCGTATTTCACCGATGGCGAACCTAGTAAAGGATCTGAAGAATTTTCTTATGAATGGAAGGAAGCTACTTGGTTGTTTTCAAGCGCTGAGCACCGCGATCTTTTTAAAGAATCGCCTGAAAAATACGCTCCTCAATACGGTGGTTGGTGTGCATACGGTGCAGCAGGTGGCTACGCTGCCGATGTTGATCCTCTTGAGTCATGGACTATTCACGACGATAAGTTGTACCTAAATTACGACAAATCAGTTTCGAAAAAGTGGAATAAAGATATTCCCGGCTATTTGGAAAAAGCCGACGAAAAATGGCCAAAACTTAACGAAGAATTACAAGAAGGTACTGCCAAGGTTTATTGGAAGTAAGCTGGTAAACGCTTCTTAATTTTTGAACAGTTCAGCTTGGTAACACAAAAAAGATAGCACAAAAAAACGCCTCTTATGCGAGGCGTTTTTTTATTGAATAAATTTATTTTTTGTTTGTGTATGTTTGCCTGTTTTTTTAAGTGCAATTGTTGCTCGATTCTGTTTTTAATGGGCAGTTTTGATAATCACTGATCCAATGGAATTCTAATTGTATATTCTAAATAATCATTAATTAATGAAGGGATAATTTTTCCCGCATAATGATGCTGAATAATCATCTGTATTAAAATTAAATGGATAGACTGGTACAAATTACGTTCTTGAAGTTCAGTAGCTTGAAATTGATTTAGAAATAACTCGGGATGAGTTGTTAGTACATTGGACTGTAGGCGAACGATTAGCTCTGTATTAGTCACAGTCGTGGTGAAGTGAAAAACCGTTTGTGCTTGTTTGTCGTGGGACAGTGCAATCATAAATTCCAATAGACCTAAAAGTATTTCTTGCATCTCATAAGGTGAGCACAAGCACATGGGTGTTTCTGTACACAGATTCAAAGTAATTTCTATGGGTGCCTTTGAGGCATCTTTACCTTTTAATAAGAATTTATTTTTGAGTATTTTTTTTGTTTTTTCAGCATTAGCAAAATGACTGATGAGTGTATTGATGTTTTCTGGACTTTTAGACGATTCTCCTGAGTTTATAAATCCAATAACCAATCCAATTAAATTTGCTGCAATACTCGATGCTTCTTGAATGTCTTCGACGATTTTGAGCAATCCGCGATCGCGAAGATAGTTCTGAAGGTTAAAGAGGTCGATTCCACTTTGTTTTGCAATCTCTAGATTTTGAGCCTGGTTAGGGTCTGTTCTTCTGACCAGTGTTTGCAGATTGCTTAAGGTGGCGCTGGTTGGGTTGGCTAGATTTTTCATCAGTAAGGTTGTGATTTTACCAAGAGCCACGTATTTCTCGATGTCTTCATCTAATTTAAAGTTGGACGAATTTTGATCCTTATTATTCGTTAGATCCAAAGAATTAGAGATTTCAGTGTTTTGTTCTTCCGTCATCGTGACACCAAATTTTTATTTTTATGGCTCAACTTACTCTGAGATCTAGGCCTTTTACCACCTGATAGGCTCCGCAACAGAAATTTATAAGAACAAATTATAAGAACAATTTATAAGTTTGTAGCTGCCTTGTTTACGAGAGTTTTATTGTGTTTCTAGACATTAGTTTAGACATCGTTTGAATTTATGTTTGATCAATTGTCTTCGTTAGGATTTTTACCCATCTTATTTGGTTATAAAGACGGCCTTGTCGAGCGGTTTATAACCATTATTGGATTGCTATTTGATCATTGTGGTTTTGCGGTCAGCATAATGTTTGAAATTTGAAAAAAGTGCTTTAAATTCAGTCAATTACTGGGTTTTGGATGATGAAAAATTTCTTACAAAAGTGTTTGACAAGGTCGAATATATCCGTAGAATGCGTCCCACGTTTCAGGGTGGTTAGCTCAGTCGGGAGAGCGACGGCCTTACAAGCCGTAGGTCACAGGTTCGACCCCTGTACCACCCACCACTTATTAATGAACTGCCTAATGAGTGGATGATCCGATTGCGGACCGGTAGTTCAGTTGGTTAGAATGCCGGCCTGTCACGCCGGAGGTCGCGGGTTCGAGCCCCGTCCGGTCCGCCACTTAATTCCTAAAAAAGCCCCATATGTTGGGGCTTTTTTTATGCCAGAAATAAATTTCTAGATTTCTTCACAAGTTTTTACTTTCATTATTTACTGTCTATTTTACTCAGACGTTAGTATTCTCATTCTAAATCACCATTCTTAATTATTGAATTAACAATCAAAACCCGCGTATACCAGCACACTTCACACTCGTGTTGCTGCAATTATTTCGTCCATAGCCACAACTGCTTTTTCTTGTCTTGAGTAAATCTTCCAACTATTGAACTTAGATTCTTTAGCTGCACAGAAAACACGGCTTTTAAACCTTGTGGCAATCCTATGTGTCACAGAAATCGTTTGCTTTGAATGATGTTCTGCTAGTGCCACTGATGAAAAGCGGGAACTGCTCGTCAGTAGATGAATATTAAGGCGCGAAAATATAGCTTGTAAAAACATTGCTTGTAAAAACATTGCTTGTAAAAACATTGCTTGTAAAAACATTGCTTGTGAAAACATTGCTTGTGAAAACATTGCCTGTAACAGGACGTTGAAATATCTACGTCAATAAAACAGATTTTTCAGAGAATAGTTTGAGCGCACTTTGGGCGACTATTTCTCAATGTCTAAAACCGAAATCATCGATTAGGATTTAATTGTTTATGAAATCAAAAATAATGAAGGTTTTGCCGTTAGTGGCTGCAATTGCACTGGCTGCGTGCTCTTCTAAGGAAGAATCTCAAGCTCAATCTTCAGCGGAGTCTAAGCCAATCGAGCAGGTTGAGTCGGCGTCTGAGGTGGTTTCTTCGGTCGAAAACACCCGATTTTTGGAGTTCTCCGAAGGTCTTGCCAAAGAAGTACTGATGAAGTCACCTATGTCTGCAACCAGTTTGGGTGTAACTCCTGAATACGTTGGTGAATACTTTAACGATCAATTGGGCGTAGCAAGCCAAGCTGAAGTTGACTATGCAAAAGACTTGAACAGTCGATTAAAGGCTGAGTTGGCAAAGTTTGATGAATCTAAACTCAGCGGCACAGCATTAACAACCTACCAATTATTAAAAAATTCAGTGGGTTTGAGTGAGTCCTTCAAGCCGATTTTAAACGGTGCTTATGGGCCATTTTCGTATTTTACGCCGTTTACCATCACGCACATTTCGGGTCCTCAGATCGATATTCCTAGATCTTTGCAAACAGAACATCCGTTAACATCTAAGAAAGACGCTGAAGACTATATTGCGCGTCTTTCTCAAATAAAAAGCTTTTTTGAGGGTGTGGCCGAGATTGTTAACCAAGACATCGAAAAAGGCTTAATTCTTCCTTCTTTTGCTGCCGAAGGTGCTCGCTCGTACGTAGATCAATTCTTAGCGCCAGCGCCTGAAGCGCATCCACTGGCAGTCTCATTCACTGCACGTTTGAGCGAAGGCAGTGATCTTTCTGAAGACGAAGTGGCAGAGTTAACAGCACAAGTTGTCGAGCAGGTTAAAACCAGCGTTTATCCTGGCTATACAACGTTGAAAGGCGCTCTCGACAAAATGGTTGCCAGTGCTTCTGAGAATGCCGGTGTTTGGGATCTTAAAAACGGTGAAGAGCTTTATCAGTTAGCGTTACAAAACTTTGGTGCTGGTGATAAAACGGCAGAAGACATTCACAATCTTGGTTTGTCTGAAGTTGAAAGAATTAAAGGCGAAATGGCCAAAATTCTTAAAGCCGAAGGCTATGATACAAGCGATGTTATTGCTACCTACAATAGCTTGAGCGAGAGCGACGAGTTCTTGTACCCGAATACCGACGAAGGTCGCCAAGCACTTCTTGATGATCTCAACCATCAAATGGTTGTAGTAACCGAGATGCTGCCGAAAATTTTGCTGACTCTGCCAAAAGCAGGTGTTGAGGTGCGTCGTATTTCTGAGTTTGAACAGGACGGTGCCCCCGGTGGTTATTACACCTCGCCGTCACTTGACGGTTCGCGTCCCGGTATTTACTGGATCAACCTAAAAGATACTGCCGATTGGCCTAAATTTACCTTGCCAACACTGACTTATCACGAAGCCAGTCCGGGGCATCATCTTCAGGTGGCTATCGCTCAAGAAATTTCTGACATGCCAATGATTCGAAATATGATTTGGTACAGTGCTTATGGCGAAGGCTGGGCGTTATACGCTGAAGTATTAGCGAAGGAGATGGGTTTGTACGATACCGATCCATTAGGTGATCTCGGTCGCTTACAATCAGAGTTGTTCCGCGCCGCCCGTTTGGTGGTTGATACCGGTATTCACCACAAACATTGGAGCCGTGAGCAGGCCATTGAGTATATGCACTCGGCCATTGGCGGCTCTTTGGCTTCTGTAACTCGTGAAGTGGAGCGTTACTCCGTGTGGCCGGGGCAGGCGTGTTCTTACAAGCTTGGCCAGCTAACCATTCTTGAGTTGCGCGAAAAAGCCAAGCAGCAGTTGGGTGATAAATTCGATTTGCGCGCCTTTAACGATCAAGTTCTTATCTATGGTGCGATTTCGTTACCGGTATTAAGAACCAAGATCAACTATTGGCTTGCTGAGCAGGTATAACAGACTTTTGATTCAATGGGAGGCGCTGGAATTTCAGCGCCTCTTTCTGATCACCTCGCAAGAAACATTGTTTACATCCATAGATGCCTCTCAGTATTCTTAGCTGACATTCCTTGCCGAGATCTAATCTATGTTGGAGTTAAGACCTAACTGTGAATGGTGCGATAAAGATCTTCCACCGCAATCCGAAGAGGCTTTAATTTGCTCTTTTGAATGCACCTTTTGCCAGTCCTGCGCTGAATCTGAGTTAGATCATCGATGCCCTAATTGTGGCGGCAACTTAGTTCAGAGACCTATACGTCCGGCGGCGAAGCTTGAAAAGTTCCCGGCGTCTACTGTTCGGGTATTCAAGAAATAAGCTCGAACGCATACCCGGATTTCTAGCTTTCCTTGGTTACGCTGTCTAAACAGTGATTAATATTGTCTTTTTTCTTCCATTTTGTTGAATCCTTATTAATATCGAATTTGATCAATATTCTGCCTGTGAGCCGTCTATGGTGGCGTTTAGTGCTGTTGTTCGGCTAAGACAGTGTGGTTTTTATCCAGTTGTGAAGTTCATTTCTATAGATTTTGTACTTTTCAAATTTTGAACTTGCTTTTTAATTTTGATAGGGCAGAGTTGATATTTTCGGGCAAGTTCCTGTGTTCCTGTATAGGAACCTTTGATTAACTCATCCATGAATGAGTCAAAGGGTAGAAATTGAAAATGTGATTTCCAATTTCCTCACAGTTTCAATCACTTACCGTTCTTGAAATTGGCGACACGTCCTTGTGTCGCTGGAAATTCTGGGTTAAGCAGAGTTTCCTATAGATTATATCGTCAACAATTGAGGGTTTTAGGGTGAAAAAATATTTAAAATACTTGCTGTTGAGCGTGTTTTTGTCGGCAAATGCAAGCTTTGCGCTAACTCCCGCCGAATTGGAGTTCGCGGTTCGAGAGCTTTCGGAGCAAGTAAAAGGCAAGAATGGCTTTATGGAGTTTTATGTTGGCGAAGTCCAGATGTTTATGGTGATGGACCCTAACAGTAATCGTATGCGTATTATCAGCCCAATCACTGATTACAAAAATCTCTCCCAAGAGCAAATTTCGGCGATCATGCAGTCTAATTTCCACCGCGCACTAGACGCTCGTTACGCAGTTAGTAATGGTGTTTTATATTCAGCGTTTATTCATCCTATGGCTGAATTGACCGTGCAGCAGTTATTATCTGCAATATATCAAGTAGCGAATTTATCGCTGACTTTCGGTGAAGATTATTCCAGTGGAGTTTTTGATTTTAATGGCTTTTAAGTAATTCGCCGGTTGTTATATTGTTTAAAGCTGCCTTCTATATTTAATGAAGTTTTTTTGAATTTCGTTAGAGTCTAAAATATTAAAGGAGTTAGTTGCACGCTCCTTTAATCGTATCTTTTCACTCGATAATTTGTCGCGTCATTGAAGTTAATGTTTTTATTTTCAACTACTTAGGCATGCATTGTTGGGATCACAGTTTCTTTTAATTAATGTAACAATTAATTTTATAGAATTTTCGAACGGGTCATCTTCTCCGATTTTTTATCTAAACGGTAAATCTGTTCTTTCTGAACTTTTTTGTTATTGAATCTAACGAATCACCGATTAATTAAGATTTTAATTCTTTATGGAAGAGTATTAGGTGGTTTTTATTACGAAATTGATGAAAGGTGGGAGTTTTTGGTGAGTTGTTTCGATAAAATGCCGGGTAATTCCCGGCAAAAAACATCCCATTATGAGAGTAAGAAGTAATCTTTAAGCACATTTTTCTCGTCGTGACAGAGAATTCGCGCATTATTCTTAAAACATGACTAATACGGCTGTTGACTA
The DNA here is from genome assembly GCF_054658275.1 of Sessilibacter sp. MAH3. Classification (NCBI taxonomy): domain Bacteria; kingdom Pseudomonadati; phylum Pseudomonadota; class Gammaproteobacteria; order Cellvibrionales; family Cellvibrionaceae; genus Sessilibacter; species Sessilibacter sp. MAH3. Next base: position 31,556 of record NZ_BAAGIE010000035.1, read on the forward strand.
GACAGAAGTAAATAATCATTAGCTATTCATAAAATAAAACACTCAAATTGAACCGATTATTTTATTTGTATGAACAACTGCATTTTAAAGTTTATGTATTTGGGTGACTAAGCCAAATAATATGATTCGAAGATGTTAGCTATCTGAAGATAATTAACTACGTTCGGTTTGTATTCCCTACGCGCCGAACGCACCGAACCATATCGAGTGTAATTATACGCATTCATTCGTGTATCACAATAAGGTAACGAATTCATAACAAGCGGCGGGATATTTATTATTCTTTAAAGACTAAAAAGAAACAGCGTTTTTTTACGTGTTTTACGCAAAAAATGACAGTTATAAATTGAATTTCAAAACAAACTTATTAACTTAAATTATCGGAAATAAGCTTAGGTTAAGAATATTTAATGGATTTGTCGCACCTGGAAAATTAGTAGATGAGTTTTGTTTTGATTCTGATAATGAATATTTTTAATTAATATTGATAGAAAAGAGGGTGTTCATGCCTAATTACAAAAGTATTAAAATATTTGAATTTTCGTATTTATTAGGTTTGTTGAACTAAGAATTATTTATTTTGTTGTTTATTAGTCAGTTTTTAAACCGATATTTCATAGCCTTCGTACTGCGCGGCAAGATCGTCAAGTTGTTGCGCGCTATCATCAAACTCTAGTTCTGAATCGAATACATAGCTTACGTATATTTGATGATCATTTTTGTAACGGCGAGATTTGGATTTAACCTTCGTTAAAAAACCACTTTGTAATTCTGCTAAAAACCGAGAGGCATTAGTACTCGATGAAAATTGATAGGCAAATTCTTTAACCATAAAATTACAGTGTTTAAAGAGATTATTTCAGAAAGATGACAGCCGATTACGCTTTAGCAGCAATAATCGGCAGTTAATGACTATTTAGCCGAGGCTGATGCCGAACTTGTAGATAATGAAAATTGGTGTAATTGCCAATTATCGGGTTTAACCTCTAGATACCAGCCATTTTGATCCCAGTCTCCTAAAACAATGCGTTCAGCGGGTTTTTTCCCAAGATTGAACTCATGTCTTGCAGGGCGGTGAGTGTGGCCGTGAACCAGTTTTGTAACCTTCTCGCGGTTCATAACAGAAGTTACTTCTTCCGGAGTTACATCCATAATATCTTCGGCCTTATTACTGCTCATGGACGCGCTTTGGTTACGCAACTGAGCGGCTATTTGGCGTCTAGCCTCTATGGATTGCGACAATATTTGCGCCTGCCATTGTGCCGAGCGCACTTGTTCGCGAAACGCCATGTATTGTTGATCTAGAGTGCACAGAGTGTCGCCGTGCATCAGCAGTACAGGTTCGTCGTAAAAATTAACAACAGTGCTTTCTTGAAGCAGAGTTACACCAGTTTCTTCAGCGAATTTCTCACCAATCAAAAAGTCTCGGTTACCGTGAATAAAGTAGGTTGGTACGCCACTTTGCGTGAAACGCAGCAGCGCTTCTTTCACCTGGCGTACAAACTCACTGTCGTCATCGTCGCCAATCCAAGCCTCAAACAGATCACCCAAGATATACAGGGCATCGACGTCGCTTGCTTGTGTGCTCAGAAATCGGAAGAATGCCTTGGTAATCTGTGGGCGTGACTCTTCAAGATGCAAGTCTGAAATAAGTAGAGTGCTCATTGTTTTGAATTAGGCATCGATGGTTGCTTTGGTGATCACAACGGTATCTTTAGGGACATCTTGATGAAAGCCGTGATTGCCAGTTGCAACAGCTTTGATCTTATTCACAACATCCATGCCATCGGTGATACGACCAAAGACGCAGTATCCCCAGCCTTGAGTATTTTTGCCGGAGAAATTTAAAAAGTCGTTATTTTTTACGTTAATGAAAAATTGAGCGGTTGCGCTGTGCGGGTCCATGGTACGCGCCATAGCCACAGTGCCTAGCTCATTTTTTAGGCCGTTATCGGCTTCATTTTGGATAGGGTCGCGGGTGGATTTTTCTTTCATGTTTTCGTCCATGCCGCCGCCTTGTATCATGAAACCATCGATTACGCGGTGAAAAATAGTGCCGTCATAGAAGCCTTCTTCGACATATTGCTTGAAGTTTGCAGCGGTTACCGGAGCTTTTTCGAAGTCCAGCTCGATTTTGATTTTGCCGAAATTGGTTTCTAAAGTGACCATATTGCTCTCCAGATAAGCGTTTGTTTATAAATTATTCACCTAAAACCGGAATTTTTTTTCATGATTGGCTGTTAGGTCTTTGGCAGGCGGCTATAATACGCGCTTTGCCCGTAATCGCAAAACGTGTTGGCCGAGTTCGAATGGCTTATTGATGTGTTGGAAGCGCCTTTGTCCCTATCAATATAGCTCAAATTTCGACGCTGCTTTGCAGCATTAAATTGTTATATTTGATGCGTTTAAGGCTTTATTTAGGATTTTTAGGCCCTGTGCAAGAAAATTGCAGAGAGTCTCTGGTAAATGATCCTCAATAGAACGTCTGTATTGCAAAGCGCTTATTAAAAATAGAAACGTTTGCCCTTGGGTAAGTAATTAATATCTTTTGGATTAAGTTGATCGATTAATGAATAAAGAAATTGAGTCGAAAAATGATCGGCCGCTAAATTTTATTGAACAAGTGATTACCGAAGATTTAGCCAGCGGTAAACACACCAATATAGTCACGCGATTTCCGCCAGAGCCTAATGGTTATCTGCATATTGGCCACGCTAAATCAATCTGCCTTAACTTTGGTTTGGCGCAGCGATTTGGTGGTAAATGCAATCTTCGTTTCGACGATACTAATCCTGCTAAAGAAGACCAAGAGTACATCGACTCTATTCGTAAAGATGTTGAGTGGATGGGTTTTAAAATCGGTGAACCGACCAGTCCAGCGGTGTATTTTGCGTCATCTTACTTTGATCAATTACACGAGTGGGCGGTGTACCTTATTCAACAAGGTAAGGCTTATGTGTGTGAGCTGTCTCCCGATCAGGCCCGTGAATATCGTGGTACCTTGACGGAGCCTGGACGAAACAGTCCTTTTCGTGATCGCACAATTGAAGAAAATCTCGCCGAATTTGAGAAAATGCGTTTGGGCGAATACGAAGAAGGTGCTTGCGTATTGCGTGCGAAGATAGATATGGCCGCAGGCAATATCAATTTGCGCGATCCAATTTTGTACCGAATTCGTAAGCTTTCGCATCATCAAACCGGCGACAAGTGGTGCATTTATCCAACCTACGATTTTGCTCATGGTCAAGGCGATGCTATTGAAGGCATTACACATTCTATTTGCACACTGGAATTTGCCGACCATAGGCCGCTATATGAGTGGTTTATCGACAATCTACCGGTTCCGGCTAAACCAAAGCAATACGAATTTGCACGCTTAGAGCTTAACTACACGGTGACATCCAAACGTAAGCTCAAACAATTAGTCGATGAGCAATACGTTGATGCTTGGGATGACCCACGTATGCCAACCATATCTGGTTTGCGTCGTCGTGGTTACTCAGCCGCAGCACTGCGTAAGTTCTGCGACATGATTGGTGTGACCAAGTCAGCCAGTGTGGTTGATGTGGGCATGCTTGAGTACGCTGTGCGTGATGATCTCAACGAAAATGCGCCACGTGCGATGTGTGTGCTTGATCCGCTCAAGCTTGTAATCTCTAACTTCGCAGACGAAGCCGGTGGTAAAGCTGCGGTTGAGGTCACACAACCTTGTCATCCAAATCGACCAGAATTGGGTGAGCGACGTCTGCCGTTTACGCAAGAGATTTTTATCGATCGCTCAGATTTTACCGAAGACACCAGCTTGTCACGTAAGAAATTTAAGCGTTTGGTATCGGGTGATTATGTTCGTTTACGCGGTGCGTCGGTTATCAAGGCCGATTCCGTCGAAAAAGACAGCGATGGAAATATCACAACGGTTTACTGCTCTTTGGTACCTAATACCATTGGTACAAATCCTGAAGAGGGCATTAAGCCTCGTGGCGTTATTCACTGGGTTTCTGCCACAGAATGTGTTGACTGTGAGGTTCGTCTTTACGATCGGTTGTTTATGGATGAGGCACCCGATGCTGGCGGTAAGAATTTCTTAGAGTGTTTAAACCCAAAATCTCTAGAAATTATTCAAGGTTGTAAAGCCGAAATAAGTCTTGCTGGAGCCGAAGCGGGGCAGGCGTATCAGTTTGAGCGTGAAGGTTATTTCACCATAGACAGCAGATATTCTACCCCTGAAAAGCCCGTGTTTAATCGCACCATTGGTTTAAAAGATAATTGGGAAAATAAAGTTAGCGATTAATATTGACGTAATTAGACGCGATTAAAACCCATCAATTATTGGTAATTGATGGGTTTTGTTCAAATGGAAAAGTCTATTTTTTGCAAATCATAAATTTCGAAATACGTGTTAAACCATGAAAATTAGCGGCGAAACACGATTTTTTCGGTTAGCCATTAAAGACCGATGATTTTTTAGTGCTTAAATTTAAGCTTTTTTTTGAAATTTATGATGTTTGCCTGTATCGAGTGAAACTTTGAATTAATCCAAGTTTCTGTAAATAGATAAAATTCGTTATTTAATAATTGTTTGAGAGCCAGTGCCCAAAAGGCCTGTACCGGCAAGTCATTCGAACAAATTGGTTGTAAATTGTTATGGAACAAAATTCTAAGCTTAGAGTTTTCAACACAAAAACTCGTCAAAAAGAAGTCTTCGAGCCTTTAAATCCGCAATCTGTCACCATGTATGTTTGTGGTCCTACCGTTTATAACTATGTTCATATTGGTAATGCTCGCCCAGTTGTAGTTTTCGATACATTATTTCGTATGCTGCAAAGCCTTTATCCAAAGGTAACCTATGCAAGAAATATTACCGATATTGACGACAAAATTATGCAAGGTGCTCACGAGGCTAATCAAAGCATCGAGGAGTTTACCCAGCAATACATTGATGCCTACAAAGATGATATGGCGGCGCTGAATAACTTAACGCCGACCATTGTTCCTAAAGCAACTGAACATGTGCAGCAGATGATTGAACTGGTTCAGGCATTAATTGAAAAAGGCCACGCCTATGAAGCAGAAGGCCACGTGTTATTTGCTGTTGAATCCATGAGCAATTATGGCCAGCTTTCTAACCGCAGTTTAGAAGATATGCTGGACGGCGCTCGTGTTGAAGTTGCACCTTACAAAAAATACGCCGGTGATTTTGTACTTTGGAAACCGTCCGATCCGAACGAACCCGGTTGGGATAGTCCCTGGGGTTATGGCCGACCAGGTTGGCATCTTGAGTGTTCAGCAATGGTTAAAGCACATCTTGGTGAAACTATCGATATTCACGGTGGTGGTAGAGACCTCGTTTTTCCGCATCACGAGAATGAAGTTGCACAGAGCTGCTGCGCCCACGACGGCAAAGAATATGTGCGCTATTGGATGCACAATGGTTTCGTAAATATCGACGGCGAAAAAATGTCGAAATCATTGGGCAATTTTCGCACCGTTAGAGGCCTGTTGAAGCTCTACAAGGGTGAAGTCATTCGATTTGCCTTGTTGTCTGCACAATATCGATCGGAAGTGGATTTTTCTGCGGATTTATTACAGCAGTCAAAAGCAACTTTGGACAGTTTTTACGGTACTTTGCGTGACAATAGCGATATCGCTGTTGACGAATTTGATTTATCAAATTCAAAAGGTTATCACGCCTTGTTAGACGACCTTAATACTCCTTTAGCGATCAGTGAAGTGCACGCGTTAGTTAAAGACTTGAACAAAGGCTCAGAAAATGCGGTTGAGACAAAGTCTCATTTGATGGCGTTATCGAGTCTGCTTGGTATTTTGCAGCACGACCCTGAAGAGTGGTTTAAAGAAGCCAGTGCCGAATCGGATTTAACCGCAGAAAATATCGAGGCGTTAATTAACGAGCGTCAGCAAGCCAAGAAAGATAAAAACTTTGCTCGCAGCGATGAAATTCGTGAATACTTAAAAGCAAATAACGTTATTTTGGAAGATTCCAAAGAAGGCACCAAGTGGCGTCGGGCATAATTACTTACGCGAATTTTGTATGTCATTAAATAAAATTTTTTGGGTAGGTATTACTCTCAGCGGCATTATTTTAATCGCCGCTGGGTTGTTTGTTGTGCCGGAATTTAACCAAACCGCCACCGAGAATTCGGTCGGTCGCGATCCAACCTTCGAGTCTGAAAGCGAGCAGGATATTCCAGTTATTTTTAATGAGCCTATCTATGATGAGCTGTGGTGCGAAACCATGATGACTAAAGCGGGTAACGAGTGGCAAGAGCATGAATTTGTTGCTTTTGGAAAACACTGCACAAACTAAATGAAGCTCTGATTAATTCATCCATGATGTAATCAGAGGCAAGAAATTGACAATGCGATTTCCAATTTTTTCACAATTTCAATCGCTTACAGTTCTTGAAATTGGCGATACATTTTTGTGTTGTTGGAAACTCTCAGTAAATAAGAGTTTCCTAAACGTTGGTTTGCTCTGTAATCTAGTCGTTATTTAGTGCCGATAGAATTCCACACTTAATTAAACTCCTTATTGTTTAGAGCTAGGTTCTACGTGACTCGACTTAAAACCATCTTACTCAGTTTGTACTGGTTGCCATTTGTTCTATGCAGTTTTATTGCTGTACTTTGGCTATCTTGGCAGGCTTTGTCACTTGTTAATTTTAATTATCCGTTTTGGTATCAAACACTTGATATCAACGCACACATCGAAAAATTCGCTCCTCAAAATCGGCACAGACATCAATTTGAATTGACAACAGACGAAGAGCGTTACCGACTTTTTGCTGAAGTAGTCGATGAAATTAATACCGGCGGCAATGGGTTAGCGAAAATTGAGTATCACGATAAAGCTGGAAAACCAATCGCGACAATGTATTGGCAAGATGAAGTTACTCATCTGCAAGATGTCGCCAACTTAATAACGTTTTTCGATTACGTTGCGTATTTTTCGTTGACTGTGGTTCTTGCTTATGTAGTGGTGATTCTTAAAACAAAGATTGTTCCGCGATTAAAATTGGCTCATGCTGGTGTTATTAGTTTATTTTTGGCTATCGGTGTGATCATAGTTGCTGTTGGTCCGAAAGCGGTTTTTTATTGGTTGCACAAGCAAGTATTTCCGCCTGAAAATCCTTGGTTTTTTTATTATCAAGACTCTTTGATGTCTACCAGTATGAAAGCCCCTGATTTATTTGGTGCAATTGCCGCAGAATGGTTTGCTCTAACGTTAATTTTATATATATGTTGGTTATTTACGGTAAAAAAACTGGTAGTTAAAAATTCTACGCTGTAAATTGTACGAACTAATATCTAAATAATTATTGCTTAGATTAAATAATGTTCTCAATTAGGCTTATAAAATTATAGGAACCTCTGATTAACCTCCGAGATCTGCCATAATATCTCGTCTGCAAATAAAACGGTTTGATCATGAAACAA
>NZ_BAAGIE010000036.1:0-36475 GCF_054658275.1 Sessilibacter sp. MAH3
CACCAGCTGAAGTTGAGAAAGCATTTAAATGATAAAAACCTCCTACAGGGTGGTATGAAAATAATTGACCACTACAAGTGCCATTCTTGCTCCTTGAGTTATGACGTTCAAAGCAGGCGCGCGCTTTTTATCGTTGCCTGGCTTTTCTTGTTACAAATTTTTTTTAATCAAAGATTCATACTCAGGGTAATTACTCCCAGAAGAACGCTTAGACATATAAACTTCTTTGAGATTTTCAGCTGCTTGATCATAAGACAGTAGTAACTCTTGAATTTCGCCCTTATCCTTAACTGTTTCTGATGCAAGTAGCCCTTCAAAGTACTCAATTTGTTTTTGAACAGATTGTATACTAACCAAAATCGTTGATAATTCTAATTCAGCCATTGCTTAACTTCCTTTTCTGAGACTCAGCATTCCGCGCAAGCGCATCCAAAAGCTGGATAAACTGGAATTTAGGCATGTCATAATTGGGGCTGATGGAGTAGTGAGTAGCATTAAATCTTTTATTATAGTTATCCTTTGTGATAATCAGACCATTTGGTATTTCCGTACCTACTGGTATTTCGAAGTATGTCCAGTTGTTTTCTCCGAATGCACCGGGGCGGTCAAACAATGATGTTCCCTGGCCTAGGACGGATTTCACCATTTCCGTGCCACTTGCCAACTTGACAACCTCAATGTCCGGGGCTCGTAACACACCAGCTCTTATTTCCCGCTCTTCAAAATCTGGATAAAATGGGTTTTTACTTTTCGCGCTTTTATGAAGAGATCGCCAAAGATATAGCTTTAAATTGCCGACATAAATACGATCTAGCTGGCCTTTCGATATTAGCAATTTTTCGATAGTTTTCATTACTAATTCCCCTTAGTGTTTTTATTTTTAACGCTTTGCTTTGCGGCGTGCGACAGCGCGTCCGGTGAAGGCCATGTCTTTTGTGGCCGGAACGAATAAGAACAACTTGTTAGAACAAGTACAATAGTAACTATTATGCAGCGCTAAAAGTGTACTACCAAACATTTGGGTTACCTTACTTTATGCGACCAAATTTACCAAATTAAGCCTCGGAAAACGAAACTACTAGACTTTACATATCCACTTTGATAATCAAAACCGCGACGAGCAAAACTGCCTAGCGTGAAGTTACCTTTTACTAAAAATTAGCTACCACAATTTAGTACTTTACTTAAAAACACCAAGAGGGAGAACCTTCAGTTTGCATAAAACCTAAAATTTACAACTGATAAAACGCTAGAATAGTTATAATGCTCACGTTAAAAACCAAATGATGAGTAGCTCAAGACTAACAAAGTGTTATGATTGTAATGCTAGATGTTAATGTCCTTAAATTTAGGATCAAACCGCACCATGTATTCAAATAAACTTTTTGCTAGATCTTCCAGAGGTGGAGGATTTAATACGACAGGATCAACAACTGTAGAACTACTATCTTGATAATTGAGCAAGGCATCAATAAAAATGTAGCTAGGGATGAATCTGCATATATTGTCTCCTGCGGTAACCGGTATGCCTGCCAGTTTTATCTGATTGGCCTTTGGTTGAACGTTATAAACTGCACCGCCACTCATACCATTTACATTTTCATGCCGGACATCACTTTCTACCATTTCGAATGAGATGAAGCCAACATCTCTATCCATAACATAAGTGCCAGGGATTGTGTGTCTTGCTATGGATGTCGTATGAGTAATATCGTCACTTACAGGTGTAAAATCAAAGGTATTTCTCTCGAATGGATACCCAGTCACCAAAAGATATTGCCCTTCAAAATAATCTTTTTTTGTAAGTACACTTGTCGCTCCCTTAATCTCAATATAATGATCTGGAAAATGATGTTTACCCGGATAAAAAAGCTCAATGAGGCATACATCTGAAACATCAATATATTCAACATCTAATGAAACTAGCTCTCCTATATTCCAAATCTTCTTTGGCATTAAAAAGTCATGAAGGGACTCCCACTTTCCTTGAAGTTTTGAAGTGATCCAAAATGCAGATTCGTTCTGAAAATCTCCTCGGATATTGTTTTTTATAACATGCCTTGCTGTTAGTAGAAAGAATGTATTGTTGTAACGAATTAAAACACCGCTGCCACTGCCATACATTTGATCTACATGAAAGAAACCTCTTTCTACTACTGACGCATTTAGATGATTGAAGAAAACCCTTCTGGTTGACTTTGCAATATTAGATAAACTTGCCTTTACTATATAGCTATTTAACTTCTTTTTTATACGGCCATTTTTCATTTTAAAAATAAAGACATAATAAGCGGCGATCCACGTAGTGGTGAGTCCAAAGCAAAAACACTGTTTTTGTTTTGGCGTTTGAGCGGCTTGTCAGTAATTCTTAGCATTGATGTAAGCACAGATGAATTTTCGGGACATATCAATTATTAAACTTTGAGCTTCATCATAGTTGTTAATGATGCGTTTTGGTGGTGTGTTACTACTAGCCCCATGTCGAGAATTGAGGCCGATAATGCTCATATTATTGCAAGCTGCGGTAAATCTCTTAATATCATTTTGATCGGCGAAAGCAGATGTATCTAATGCTGCGTCTCCGGCGTAGGTATTTACGCAGTCAAAAATTTTATAAAGCGTACCCCAAGACAGTATTTTTTCAATTGGAGTATTTGTAGATAACATGCCTACAAGAAAGAGTATATTTCTAACAGCTTCGTCTGACTTTGAAAGATAAAGAAGGTAAGAGGAGAGCCTTTGCTTGGGATCTCTACGCCGTGCTGGCCTAGGCGCGTTTTCGCTGCCGGCCTTAAAAGGGTATTCCTCTACGGGAGCATTAAACTGATGCGAAGAATTATTCCCATTAAGATTGTGAAACCCATGAAAAGATATTGGCATAAAATCGCAATTTCCCCACTCTAAACGAAGAGCCCCATTTAAAAGAAGCTGGAGGCTGAACAATCTTGTCCCAACATCCTGCCCATCCGTGAGCACATCAATATGTGGAGAAAAGGCAGAAAATTGCATTCCGCAATGATCTTCATTCTTGTAGGAAAGGTAAATATCATCTCCCGGAAAATGATCCGACAAACTTGGGTAGTATGAGCCTGCTTCAACATGGATTTCCCAGTTGTGAATCATCTTTGATCATTCCTAACAGTTAATGATTTACTTAACGACGTTTTCCCAAAGCTACCGTCATAGAGGTACCTATTTGGGGAGATTTTTTAAAGCTATCTTGAAACCTTTGTTGCGTCAACGTTTCAGTTTGTTTGGCGCGAATATCATTTTTTGTGTTTTTCAGGCGTTAATTTTTATACCTAAATTGATGGGTTTTTATACTTGGTAAAATATTTTTAACTAATGAAATAATCGACTGTTTAATTAGGTTTTGAAATTAAATTATTTGTATTGAAATTTAAATGTTTTATTGCAGTGGTTATGCAGGTGAATTACTTATTTTATTTTACGATAGGTAGTTGGTTTGCTATTAATTGCAATTTCTGTTTAATGATGAAGTTTTAAGGATTCTATTTCTTGTTGGAGTTGCACAAGGTCTTTGTGCTTTATTTTATTTAATAGATATTCTTTTAAAAACGGTAAGCAAAGGATGGATACTAAAAATGCGCCGCCAATACTGGTTATTATGTTTTATATTAGCGATAGTGTTTCAGAGGGTGACATGTTAATTTCCTAGTAATTACTAGGAAATTATGCGGTTGAATGTTTTGCTCTACTACTGATCAATATCCCAGCTGTCTTCTTCTTCCAACAAATGTGTAATTTCTTCGGCGGCTTGTTTTAAAACGGGCGCCAGTTGTTGTATTTCTTCTAACGATTTTCGTATTACGGGTGCGTGGCAAAATAAGGATGCGTGAAATTTGTCGTTAACATTGATGGCAACGGAGCAGGCAACCATGCCGTCAACAAATTCTTCGTTATCGATGGCAAGACCGGTTTTTTGAATGTTTAAAATATCTTCTAAAAGCCGTGACGGGTCGGTAATGGTATTTCTTGCGCGGCGCTCAAGAGGTAGGTTTTCTACTACGCGTTTTAATTTTGCCATGGGCAGTTGGCTTAAATAGGTTTTACCACCGGCGGAGCAGTACATGGGTACGCGACTGCCAATAGGTAGGTAGACTTGCAATGGCCAGTTGGCTTGTACGCGGTCGTAATAAATCATTTCGGTGCCGTCTGGCAAAGAAATTCCACAGGTTTCACCAATGGTTGCGGCGAGTTTTTCTAAAATAGACCGGCGTTGGGTTTTGTATTTGGCGCTGGCCAATACGCCCAAGGCAATATCGCTTAAACGTTTTGCCGGTACTAAGTTGCCACGCATGTTGGTTTGAATAAATCCCTCGGCTTCTAGTGTTTGCACGAGTCTGTGTGCAGAGGCTTTAGGAATTTCTAGCTCGTGAGAAATATCGGTTGCAGAAAGAGGGCGTTCGGCTTTGGCGATGGCTTCAATAATTTCCAGTACGCGGGTAATGGAAGAGCCTTTTTCTCGGGACGTTTTATCGGTCATTTCTTTCTCAGATTAATTCTGATGTGTAACGGTTTGGATAATAGAAAGCAGTTATTACGCAATACTAAAACGTATTTTAAGATTAAATGCGATTAATTTTTTTGCAGATAAAAATCGGCCCAGAATTACTGGGCCAATTTAACGCTAGGTTAATTTATTTCATGGTTGGCATATTAAAATCTGCGCCAGCACGAATACCGGTTGGCCAGCGTTTGGTGATGGTTTTCATGCGGGTAAAGAAGCGAACGCCATCTGGGCCGTGCATGTGCAGTGGGCCAAATATAGAGCGTTTCCAACCACCAAAACAGTGGAATGCCATAGGCACAGGAATGGGTACGTTAACGCCAACCATGCCTGCTTTTACGTTTTCTTCAAATTGACGTGCGGTATCGCCGTCGCGAGTGAAGATTGATGTGCCGTTGCCAAATTCGTGATCGTTAATCAGTTGCAAGGCTTCATCAAAGTCTTTGGCTCTTACCACGCAAAGTACTGGGCCAAAAATTTCTTCTTGGTAAACGCGCATGTTTTTGGTGACCTTATCAAATAAGGTTGGGCCAACAAAGAAGCCGTTTTCGTAACCGTCTACGGTGAAGTTGCGGCCATCAACCACTAAATCTGCGCCTTCTTCTGCACCTAAATCAATGTAAGACAGTACCTTTTCTTGATGGGCTTTGGTAACGACTGGTCCCATGTGTGGTTCTGGTGTTACACCGGTACCAGCGCCAACTTTCATCTGTGCGATTTCGTCTTTAAGGCTGGTAATTAGGTTGTCGGCAACATCGTCACCCACGCAAACCGCCACAGAGATTGCCATGCAACGCTCGCCCGCAGAGCCGTAGGCTGCGCCCATAAGAGATTTTACGACCTGATCTGGATCGGCATCCGGCATGATTACCATGTGGTTTTTGGCACCACCCAGTGCTTGGGCGCGTTTGCCATTGGCCGATGCGGTGCTGTAAACGTATTCGGCGATGGGTGTTGAGCCAACAAAGCTTACGGCTTGCACGCGTGGATCGGTCAGTAATACGTCTACGCTTTCTTTGTCGCCATTCACAACGTTGAATACGCCCGCAGGTAAACCGGCTTCGGCCAGTAATTCGGCTAAATACAAGGTTGAGCTAGGATCTTTTTCAGACGGTTTCATCACAAAAGTGTTACCGCAGGCGATTGCTACTGGGAACATCCACATGGGTACCATCACCGGAAAGTTAAACGGTGAAATACCCGCGCAAACACCTAAGGGTTGCATTAGGGTGTTGGAATCGATGCCACTGCCTACGTTTAAGGAGTATTCGCCCTTGGATGCGTGCGGAATGCCACAGGCAAATTCAACCACTTCTAGGCCACGGGTGATTTCGCCTTGGGCATCCGAAAATACTTTGCCGTGTTCTATAGAAATAAGCTCGGCAAGCTTGTCGCGGTTGTCTTCAACCAAGGCTTTAAATTTAAATAAAACGCGCGCCCGAATTACCGCTGGGGTTTTTGACCATTCAGCAAACGCTGCTTCGGCAACGCCAATGGCAGCTTGGGTTTCTGCTACGGTCGATAGCGCAACTTCGGCGATTTGCTCGCCAGTAGCCGGGTTATAGACGGGGCTTTTTTTGCTGGATTGACTTAGGGTAGCTTCGTTATTAATAAAATTGCTAAGGGTTTTCATGGGATTACTCCTGATTCCAAACTTGTTCGTAAAGCGCCACCATCTCGTCGATGCTTGGTACTCTAGGGTTGTTAGACGGTGAGCCAGAGGCGAGTGCTTGTTCTGCCATTAGTGTTCGTAATTCAAAAAAGCGCGTTTTATCGGCGCCAAATTCTGCAAGGCTGGGTACCGATAATTCTTCATTAAGTTGCTTAAGTTCTGTGAGTAACTTTTGATTGGCAAGTTCATCGCTATCCTGTTGTGTCGCAATGCCCATAGCTCTGGCGCAATCGGCATAGCGCTGCGGTGCCGCCGAAATAGAAAACGCTGTAATTGCCGGTAGCAACATAGCGTTCGACAGGCCATGCGGCACATGGAAAAACGCACCAATAGGGCGGCTCATGCCGTGCACCAAGGCTACCGAAGCATTCGAAAATGCAATACCTGCCAAAGTTGCCCCCATCATCATGGCTTCGCGGGCGGGGCGATTACCGGGTTGGAAATACGCCGTACGCAAGTTTGGCCCAATTAAACGCATGGCTGCCAGCGCTTGTTGATCACTGAACACATTGGCCTTGCGACTCACGTAAGCTTCCATCGCATGGGTAAGCGCGTCTATACCGGTATCGGCGGTGACTCTGGGCGGTGCGCTCATGGTTAATTCAAAATCGATTAATGCGGCAATGGGCATAAAGCCAATACCAGCACAAAGCATTTTTTCGTCGTTTTTATCGTCGGTAATGATGGTAAATCGCGTCGCTTCAGAGCCCGTTCCGGCGGTGGTAGGAATGGCAATAACCGGTAAGCCCGGCTCGGCAACGTCGCGCGGGAATTTATAGTCACGCATGGTGCCGCCAAATTTCGCCAATATGCCAATTGCTTTGGCGGAATCAATTGGGCTGCCGCCACCGAGCGCAACTATGCAGTCAAAGGGCGCGCCGTCGATGCCGGTTCTGGCGATTTCAACACCAGCAATAATGGAATCTTCGGTAGGCTCGGGCACTGTGTCATCAAACACCGCGTAGGTAAGGTCGTTCTCAGATAGCAAGGTGCCAAGGGTTTCGACATAACCCAAAGATACCATCACTTTATCGGTAACGATTAACGGTCTTTGGCAGCCAAAGGCTTTCAGTATTGCCGGTAATTCTTTGGACGCGCCAGCACCACTTTGCATGACTCGTGGGAGTATCAGTCGACTGGTCATAGAGTTTACTCTGCTGATGTTTTTATTTTTATAAACTGAGACCTGATGTCTCGTTAAAAGACTTTTTACGCGTGTATTCTTATGGAGTCAACTCCTAAGTTGAGATTAAAAGTCTCATTTAATTCTATTTTTTAACTAACTACTGAAAATACCCGATCAAATGTCAAGTTAGCTTGACATGAAAGAAGATTATTCATACTGTGTGTCAAGCTTGCTTTACATCAATGGATTAATATTGGCTGGTTAGAAAAGAGGATGGTTATGCTGTATTCAAAAAAACAGGCCGTAGAATTTGGCGTTAGTATCGCGTTGTACACTGTGATGTTAATGATCAGCCTGACCTTATTGCCGAGCTTTAGCGATAGCCCGTGGCGATATGTAATTGCCGTATTACCGATTATTCCGGCCATTATGGTAACGGTTGCTGTGTTGCGGGGGTTAAAACAACTGGACGAGATGCAAAAACACATTCAGTTAATGAGTTTTGCCATAAGCTTTGTGATTGTGGGTCTTACTACGTTTACCTACGGTTTTTTAGAAAATACCGGTTTGCCGCACATTCCTTATGTGTGGATATTTCCTTTTATGATTGTGAGCTGGGGATTGACCACGCCTCTGGTGAGCAGGTTGTACCAGTAATGAAAAATGTTTTAAAAGAGCTAAGAGCCGAACGATCGATTTCTCAGGCAGAATTGGCCAGCGTGTTGGGGGTGTCTCGACAAACCGTTAATGCGCTAGAAAACGGTAAGTATGATCCGAGCCTACCGCTGGCTTTTAAAATATCGCAGTATTTTAATTTAAAAATAGAAGATATTTTTTCACCGGATTAACGCAGCATGAATCCGGTGATTAATCACAGGTTCTTTGAATCTTGATCACTGTCTTGTTTAGACTCTGCCAATTCGCGCATTTTATTCATTACCAAAATAATGTCGCCCTTAAAAGGCCCTTCTAGAAATAGAGTAAACAACCACGCCAGCGAACCCTGAAAAACCACCTCGTGGGTAAAGGTAGTAGTGCTGTCTTCAGAAGGTTCAAAATAACGTTTTAACAATACCGTTTGATAGAGCGGTAGCTTTAGCTCTTCTTCAAACGACACGCCGGGTTGAATATTTTTTAATTCGAACTTAGTGCGCGAGGGTGTGCCCTTGCCTTTTAAATAGCCAATGGCTCCGTTTTCAAATTCATAACCGTCTTCTAGGTACGAATAAATTAATCGCTCATCAAAAGATTTCCAGTTTTCTACGTCGTACCATAATTGCCAGATGGTTTCTTTACTGGCGGTAGTGGTTACTGAATATTTAAAAGCGTAGCCGGGCAAATCTACAATTTGGTCTTTAGCATTCGGCTCTGCAACAAGAGTCATAGGTAAACACAGTAATAGCACAGTTAATAATCGAGTAGTCATTGTTAATCCTCAGTTGCCGAGCATTGTAACCATCTTACGATTATCAAAACCGATAAAGCTATGCTAAAAGTTTAAAATTGTGAACGCTGCGTTTTCTATACAAAGAGGCAAAAACAGATGATTTTGGGTGGAAATGAATTTAGGAAAGTTGATTTTGGGAACAATTGTTTTAGTGTTAAAAAAACAATGAGACGTGGAGGTAAACCGAGCAGTTTTTTAGAGCCTGCTCGCACTTGATTCAAATAGAGATGAGTTAATCAGAGGTTTTAAAGTTAACAACAAAAGCGACCGCTTGTTTCTGCTAACGCGCGCGACATGCGATCGATTTTATCGGCAACCTCGCGGGTATTTTGAATATTTCCAATGCCTTCCTGCGCAATATCGTGCAAGGTATTTATGTTTTTGGTAATTTCGTCAGTTACAGAGCTTTGTTGCTCGGTAGCAGAGGCGATCTGATAAATCATTTCGCTGCCTTTATTAATGGCTTGTTCAACCGTAACTAATGCGGCTTGAATGGTCTCAGACATCGCCAATACATTCGACATTTGATCAGAGCCTGCACGCATTGCACCTACGGCTTCTTCTACACCGCCTTTTAGACCGCCAATCATGCGTTGAATGTCTTCGGTGGATTGCTGGGTGCGACTGGCTAGGGTGCGAACTTCATCGGCAACCACCGCAAAACCGCGGCCTTGTTCCCCGGCTCGCGCCGCTTCGATGGCTGCATTCAAAGCCAGTAGATTGGTTTGCTCGGCGATACCACGAATCACGTCTAAAACGCTGGCGATGTTCATGGATTCGTCGGCAAGTTTTGCAATTACCTGTGCGGCATTATTTACCGAGTTCGATAAATTATTTACGCTCACAACGGTATCATCCACAATGGTTCGACTTTCTGTGGCCTTATCGCGCGCATTTTGAGTTTCTGATAAAGCCGATTGTGAATTGCCCGCTACCTCGTGCACAGCATGACTCAGCTCGGTAACCGCAGAGGCGATTTGCTCTAGATTTTTATTTTGAGTTGAAGTCATTCGCTCGCTTTGTATCGTCGAGCCGTTAAGCGAATTTGAGGTATGTTCTAACTCTTCCGAGTCATTCTGAATCATTTTAATTAAATGCTGTAATTTTCCCATTAACGAGTTGAAAGCTCTAGCTAATACGGCTAATTCGTCTTTGCCACGGTCATCAAGACGACCGCGTAAATCGCCATCACCTTGACTGATTTGATCGATAACATTGATCAGCGTATTTAGACGTACAGTAATTAATTTAGGTGATAGATAAATGCTTGCAGCAACGGCAAACAAAACAATACACATAGCGGTTATGAGAATAATCTCTTGATTATTGGTACTTTTAGCCACGCCATTGGCAACTTCTTCAGAAATATTTTTTACCACTTCAACGCTTACGTCGTAATGTCTGCGTAATATTTCAAAAAGCGTTTTTGCTTCACGGGTATTTAGTTCCTGCGCTTGGCGAGTAGAACCTTTTTCGGCTAGGCTTATTACCTGACTGGCTTTTTCGTACCAGGCTTTGTAGTCTCTTTCAAAAGTAGCGATAGACGATTCAATTTCAGGGTGGTCTTTCATTAAGCCGCGCATTTTATTCATGCGATCGTAGGCTTGTTGAGCGTTTTCTTCAAAATCTGCTTTTTCAGCTGCGGCAGAATTTCTATCACCCAAACCCATTAACGCAATAAAGTTTTGTGTTGCCGTCAGGGATTGATACAAATCTCTGTCGGCATTTAAACCAAGCTCGATAGAATCAATAAAAACTGAGGCTATTTCATTGTTATCTTCGGCGATCATTAAGCTGCTTCTAATGCAATATGCAGATAACAGTATAACGAGTATTCCGATTGCAACCGAAGGAATAGCCAGTTTAGTTTGAAAGTTTAGATTATTGAGTAGAGACATCATAACCGTATTTGTTTAGGCCACGTTATTCTTAGGGATAACTAAAAATATAGCCGATGCGCTAATGAATGCTCGTCCGCGGATTAGAAATTCCGAAAAACAATAATAAAAAAGTGACTCTTATAATATTATCTAAATAAAGGTAACAGCTGTGAGTCGGAATAATTATTACCAATATTAAAATTTGAGCGGCTAGTGCAAACTCGTCTTCGAAGAAGCCATACGGAAGTGAAAAGACGAAGGCAAAACATTGACTGCGATTAGTTAATCAATGGTCAATTTTGGGGGAAGGTTGTTTGAATACTCCGATTAACGGGTAAGCGGTTTAATTTAGAGCTCAAAAAATAGAATTTAAAAAGCAGAACTCAAAAAGTAGAAGTCAAAAAATTGACAATACAATAGCCGACTTTTTCACAATATTAATCAATTGTTTTTCATAACATTACCGACACATCCTTGTGTCGCCGAAACTCTAGGTTAGTTAGAGTTTATTTTATTTGGGTTGACCATCTATACCATCGCATAGCGTTTTGACATTATCAAAACCTAAGGCAAGAAGTTCGTTGACGGCCATTAAGCTTCTCTTGCCGCTGCGGCAATACACCAAAATTAAGTCGTCTTTATTCCATAAATCTAACGCTTTGTTTTTTAATTCTGTAAGTGGAATATTGATGCCGCCTAGATTTCGTTCTTGATGTTCATGCGGATCACGAACATCAACCAAAACGGGGCTGTGGTTGTTAACAAACTCTACGAACTCTACGGCAGAAATAATTAGATTGCTCGTATCTTGGCTCATGATTTTTGGGTAGTCCTTAAGAAAATTTTGATAATTCCACCCACCGGTGCACATTGGACATTGCGGTGAGTGTTGCATTTGTATGGTTTTTAAATCAAATGGGGTCTGTGCAGAAAATTGCAACATCTGCGTTCCATTTGAACCTTCAAAATAGGTACGCTTTGCCTTTAAATAGTGTAGCGCCTGTACGGCTTGCAAGCTACCTAATACTCCGGGTACAGCACCTAAAACTCCCGCTTGGTTACAGTCGGGAACATCTGCTGGCGCTTGTGGAAATAAGCACCTAAAACAACCTTGTCCCGATTTAAATAACGCTAACTGGCCATTAAAGCCGAGTACGCTCGCGTAAAGCCATGGAGTTTGATAATAAGCACAAATATCATTAATTAAATAACGGCTTGAAAAATTATCGGTACAATCAAGAACTAAATCGACGTCTTTTATTAACCTTAACGCATGTTCTACTGTTAAATACTGATCTATCGCAAAAATATCGATATCACTGTTGAGTTTTTTAAGACGATTCTTGGCCGTTACCGCTTTATTACTGCCAAGGTCATCTTCTGTAAAAAGTATTTGCCGCTGCAAATTCGATAGGCTGACAAGATCCCCATCTAATAAGGTTATCTGGCCCACACCTGCGGCAACCAAATACTGTGCTGCTGGGCAACCCAAACCACCCAAACCAACAATTAATACCTTTGAGCTTTTAAGTGATTTTTGTCCAGACTCTGAAAATCCCTTCAGCTGCAAATGACGTTGATAGCGCTCCTGTTCGCGTTCGGACAGCGTCATATTTACAGAATTAAACACTTTATTTGGCATGATGATGCGAGATCTTTTCTGAGGCACTTTCAAAAATAGTTAACAGTTTTTGAGTTGTAGCTTCTGGATTTGGAGATTTTGTAATCGCAGTAATTAAGGCAATGCCCGAAACTCCGGTTTCGGCAATGGTATGAAAATTTGTTTCGTCAATTCCTGCAATCGCAACCAGCGGATAATCGTTAATAGCACTGCGCCAATAGTTAAGACCTTCAATGCCATGAGGTACCCAAGGCATGGTTTTTGTGGTGGTTGGAAAAATAGGCCCGCACGCTATGTAAGACGGTTTAAATGCCTTAGCGTGAACAACTTCCCAATGACTATGAGTGCTGATTCCTAACCGTAATCCAGCGGTTTTTATTGCCAATAAATCCGCGTTGGCAAGGTCTTCTTGGCCAAGATGCACACCATAGGCGCCGAGTTCAATGGCAAGTTGCCAGTAATCGTTTATAAACAGCCGACAATTAAACCGTTTGGCTATGGTTATGGCTTGGGTAATTTCTTCAACCAATGCGTGACCAAATAAATCTTTAATGCGCAGCTGAATCGTTGAAACACCCAAAGGTAATAATCTTTCTAACCAAACAGCGCGATCAACAATGGGATATAAACCCAGCGATTGTTCACCGTTGTGATCTGTGAAAGAAGGAAAACCTTGTTCTATTGCGAAGCCATTAGAAGTTTTTTTAGAAGTTCTTTCAGAATACTCTGGCCAATTTTTGGTGGGAAAACCATTGGGTTCTAAACACCCCATATTACCATTAACTTTTAGTGCGTTTTCTATTGCATTTTGCACACACATTTTAGTGATAACCAATGCATCGCGAACATCGTAACCTCGGGCAATGGTTGCTGCTAGAGTGCTTGCGAAAAAACAACCACTACCGCGAAGATTCTTATTATCCAGTTTTACATTATGTAACCAAAATTGTGTATCTGGCCCCGCACAAAAATCCGACGCCCAATTAGAACTGCGATGACCACCGGTGATAATAACCCATTGGCAACCCATTTTTTGCAAAGCTATTGCGGCGAGTTCTGTCGTTGAATCGTCGTGTATAGAAATTCCGGTGAGCGCTTGTGCCTCTGCTAGGTTCGGTGTAATTATCGTTACATGGGGAATTATTTTGGATTTAATTAACGAAATAATGCTGTTATTAGCAACGGAATAAAAACTGCTGGTTGCCAAGACTGGATCGTAAATTACCGGAATTTCTTCCTGAGCTAAAAAATCACTCAACCAATCAATTTGCTCGGTACTGGCAAGCATGCCGATTTTAATGGCTTGTGGATTTAGCGGTAATACGGCTTGAATTTGTTGTTCTAGCTCAATAACCGATACGGCATTTATAGCAATAACTTCGTGATTATTTTGTGCGGTTACCGCGGTAATGGCGTTAACGCAATGAACGGACAAGGCTTGGCAACTGCGGTTATCCATTTGTACACCGGCCATGGCGGCGCTATCGCTACCGGAGATACTCAGTACAAGCGGTTTTTGAGTTAAAGTTTTAAAGGAATGGGTGGATGTTAACATAATAATGACAATAAATTATTGATGCCAAAAAGGCGTTCCCAAAACGGGTGTGCTGGGTTTGGCAATATTTTTTTCAGGAATTATTCCCGCTTCAAACGCGCATCTTCCGGCTAAAACGGCGGCGTTAAATCCCTTTGCCATAAGTACGGGATCAGCCGCCTGTGCTATGGCGGTATTTAACAAAACGCCATCATAGCCGAGTTCCATAGCCTGAGTAGCGTGTGATGGTGCACCAATGCCCGCATCGATAATTAAGGTGACGTTGGGTAAACGTGCACGAAGATTTTTTAACGCGTAGGGATTAATTAAACCTTTACCGGTGCCAATGGGTGCCGCCCAAGGCATTAAAATTTTGCATCCCGCTTTAACTAAGGCTTCGCAAACTACAAGATCATCCGTGCAGTAGGGGAAAACCTCAAAACCTTGTTGTGTTAGTTCTTGTGCAGCTTCCACTAACGCGAACGGATTTGGCTGCAAGGTATATTCGTCGCCAATAACTTCGAGTTTAATCCAATGTGTACCAAAAATTTCACGAGCCATTTGCGCGGTAGTGATTGCTTCTCGCGCCGTATGACAGCCCGCGGTATTGGGTAAAATATTTAGATTTAAAGATTGTATTGCTTGCCAATAATTGTTATTTAAGTTCGATGACGTATTGTTTAAGCTGGAAGAAACGTTGTTTACATTAGAGAAGAGTTGCCTACGAATCGAAACAGTAATTACTTCTGCGCCCGAAGTGACTACAGCGTCTTTCATTATTTGTGGTGACGGATATAACGCCGAGCCAATCATTAATCGGCTATTTAATTGTTTATCTGCAAGACTCCACATAGGTTATCCTCCTTGCATGGGCACCAATAATTCGATTTCATCGCCATCATGTAACACCGTGCTGCTGTAATTACATTTTGGTACAAAAGTCATGTTTACTGCTGTGGCAAAGTTTTGCGGAAGATCGGTTATCGCATTTAAAAGCTCATCTAAATTGTTAACGTCTGCAAATTCTTTGGGTTCGCCGTTTAAAATGATTCTGGTCACACGGATTCTCGATAGCGTGAATGTGATAAAGGTTGGTCGTTTAATCGGTATAAACTGCCGATAATTTGGGGTGGCGCTTGTTGCGTTATGTCTGCGATTACGTGCTCGGCCAATGCTGGTGCCATTAAAAATCCATGGCGATATAAACCGTTAACTCGAATAATTCCGTCGGCTTTTTGAATAAAAGGCAGATTGTCTAATACGGCTGGTCTACAATTTGTTCGGGTTTCGAGTATTCGCGCTTCTGAAAATCCGGGGTGAACTGAATAGAGTGCCGATAATAATTCTAGAGCCGAGCGCACGCTAATTGGGCTGTAATCTTCGTTTTCTATTTGCGTTGCACCCAATATATATCGATGATTATCACGGGGCACTAAATACAATCGATAACGCGGGTGCATTAAGCGCACCATATGCTTAAAATTAACATCGGGTGCTTCAATAAACAGTAATTCCCCGCGAACACCGCGTAATTGCGGCACATCGAGTTTTGCACCCATACCACGGCAATCTACCACGCAGTCAAAATTAAAGGTTTGTTTTTGGGTAATAACTTTTCGTTTATCTACACGCATGACTTCACAAAGGCCATGCCAAACAACACCATTAGCAAGTAATTGATCGGCAATTATGTCGAGAAATTCGCGAGTGTAGATCCACGATTCGTTTTTTAAATAGGTTGCTTCCTTAAAGTTGTGTTGTAACTCTGGCTCTATTTGTTGCAGTTGGTGTTGATTTAAAAACGCCAAATCATCGCAAGAACCCAGTCGCTGATTTAATAATTGATTAAAATGATTTAAGTCACTCTGATCTTGAGCATGTGCTATAACCAGCGTACCGGCTTGATGAAAAAAATTCTCAGCCTGTAATGATTCCACAATATTTGGCCACAGTTCGAGGCTGCGTTGACCCAAGTCGTAAATTAAGGGCTCGGAATGTTCTAATTCGCAGTAGGGCGCGAGCATTCCCGCAGCCGTGTAAGATGCCGCAGTTCCGCCAAAGATAGGATCTTTATCGAACAAGGTCACCTTTAAACCTAGAGATTGTAATTGCCAAGCAATGAGTCTTCCTAGAATACCTGCACCAACAATACCAATGGATTTTGCTTGATGATTGAGCGCGTCAAACATAATTAAACTTCTTTGTAGAGTTCGCTGCCTTGAGAGCGAAAGGTTTCAGCCATATTCGCGAAACCCTCGTCGATAACGGTATTATTCTGGTTTTTAGCGTACTCGCGCACTTCTTGAGTAATTTTCATTGAACAGAATTTAGGGCCGCACATAGAGCAAAAATGCGCGACTTTTGCGGCATCTTTGGGGAGCGTTTCGTCGTGAAATTCGCGTGCTCGATCTGGATCTAGGCTTAAATTAAATTGGTCTTCCCAGCGAAATTCAAAACGTGCTTTTGATAACGCGTTATCTCTAATTTGTGACGCTGGGTGACCTTTGGCTAAATCGGCGGCGTGGGCGGCAATTTTATAGGTAATAATACCTTCTTTAACATCGTCTTTATTGGGTAACCCTAAATGTTCTTTAGGTGTCACATAGCAAAGC
This sequence comes from Sessilibacter sp. MAH3, assembly GCF_054658275.1. Classification (NCBI taxonomy): domain Bacteria; kingdom Pseudomonadati; phylum Pseudomonadota; class Gammaproteobacteria; order Cellvibrionales; family Cellvibrionaceae; genus Sessilibacter; species Sessilibacter sp. MAH3. The sequence goes on from NZ_BAAGIE010000036.1 coordinate 16,424, forward strand.
ATGGCGCAGCCATACCAACCAATCATCGCCGCACCAATGCCCGAAGAAAAATGATCGTAACCCGGTGAAATATCGGTAACCAAAGGTCCTAAAGTGTAAAAAGGAGCTTCGTGGCAATGGTTTAATTGTTCGTCCATGTTGGCTTTAATCATGTGCATGGGTACATGGCCGGGACCTTCGATAATAACTTGCACATCGTGTTGCCAAGCAATTTGAGTTAATTCGCCGAGCGTTTTAAGTTCTGAAAATTGCGCTTCGTCGTTGGCGTCGGCAATGCAGCCGGGTCGTAAGCCATCACCCAGCGAAAAGGTTACGTCGTAGGCTTTCATAATTTCGCAAATTTCTTCAAAGTGCGTATACAAAAAGTTTTCTTGGTGGTGTGCCAAACACCATTTCGCCATAATTGAACCACCGCGCGAGACAATGCCGGTAATTCTGTTCGCTGTCATGGGTACATATCGTAATAATACGCCGGCGTGTATCGTAAAATAATCCACGCCTTGCTCGGCTTGTTCAATTAATGTGTCTCTAAAAATTTCCCAGGTAAGATTTTCGGCAATACCGTTAACTTTTTCGAGTGCTTGATAAATGGGTACACTGCCAATGGGAACTGGCGAATTACGAACAATCCATTCGCGGATTTCGTGAATATTATCGCCGGTGGATAAATCCATTACCGTGTCGGCACCCCAGCGGGTAGACCATACTAATTTTTCAACTTCTTCTTCAATAGACGAGGTAACAGCACTGTTGCCAATATTGGCATTGATTTTTACGAGGAAATTACGACCTATTATCATAGGTTCCAATTCGGGATGATTAATATTGGCCGGAATAACCGCACGGCCCGCAGCCACTTCACTGCGCACAAATTCTGGAGTTATGTACTGTGGAGTATTGGCTCCAAAGTTTTGCCCCGGGTGTTGATTTTTTTGCGCGTCTTTAAGGCATTGTTGTGAAAGTGCTAGGTTTTCTCGAATGGCAATGTATTCCATTTCGGGCGTAATAATGCCTTGGCGCGCGTAATGTAATTGCGTAATGTTTTTACCGGGTTTTGCACGGCGCGGTTTCTTTTGTAAATTAAAACGCAGCGATTCTAAGGCTATATTATTTTTTCGCGTTAAGGTGTATTTTGAGGTGAAATCTGCAAGTTCTTCGCTATCACTTCTATCCAAAATCCATTGGCCACGAACCGAATTTAAGCCTTTTTTTACGTCAATATTACTGTTTGGATCGGAATAAGGACCAGAGGTATCGTAAATTTTGACGGGAGAATTTTCTTCCAGTGAGCCATCGCGAAAATGCGTTGGCGCTAGCGACACTTCACGCATAGCAACGCGAATATCTTTACGGTTGCCCTCTACGTAAATTTTTGTGGAATTTGGAAACGGTTGTGCAGAAATCGTTAATTGTGTGTTATCACACAGATTTTGGTCATTGCGTTTAGAATTTTGCATGCTTTTAAGCCTAGTATTTTCATTTGATAAAAATTACCCAGCATGCGACTCGTCATGGTGTGACAGAAGATACGAAGATCTTGTTTCCTACGCAGGTTCTAACCTGTTCAGGTTCACGGGTTTGGATCAACCATCTCAGCCTTAAAAAAGGCACCCCGACAAGACGCAATAATGATGTGACGGCGATTATTAGACGAGAGTTATTGTATGTCAATAACATTTTTAACGGTGATTTTTAGTAATCGATTAAGTGATTTGGAGAATGGTATGAAAAATTCACGGCCAAATGAATGGCTTACTTATTTTTTAAATGTTGAATTTTTTAAGAATGTTATCTCTGATTTTGTGGCTTACAGGAACCTCTGATTAACTCATCCTTGATTTAATCAGAGGGCAGAAATTGAAAATGTGATGTCCAATTTTTTCACAATTTCAATCACTTACAGTTCTTGAAATTGGCGACACATCCTTGTGTCGCGAGAAACTCTAGGTTAATCCGAGTTTCCTATTGTTAAATTAATCAGAGATTCTTATTTTTTATTTATACACACCAATACCATGATCTATAGCATAGCGAATTAATCCGGCGGAGCTGCTAATGCCTAATTTTTGCTTAATTTTAAGTCTGTGCGCTTCTACGGTACGAACGGATATATTCATTTTTTTGGCAATGTCTTTGTTACCTAAGCCTTCTGTTAACGCGATTAATACATCGGTTTCACGTGCCGTTAAACCGGTTACGGTATTGGATGTGGTTTGGGTATTACCAAACTCACTGAATAAAGTTTTGGCAACACTCGAACTAAAATAGGTTCCACCTTGATGCACGGTTTGCACGGCAAGAATAAGTTCTTCGGGTGGTGCGTCTTTTAAAACATAACCCGAGGCGCCTGCTTGTATAACCCGAGTGATATATTCACGGTTGTCGTGCATGGTAACCATTAATATTCCCACTGTTGGAGCTTGTTCACGAATTTTTACGCAGGCTTCTAGGCCGGTCATTACCGGCATAGAAATATCCAGTAATACTACATCGGGGTTTAGCTCTAAAACCGACTTTAAAGCTTCTTGACCATTCGAGACGTCGGCAAGAACTTTTATAAAAGACTCGCTTTCTAAACTGAATTTTAAACCATCGCGAACCATTGGATGGTCGTCGGCAATAATTAATTTTATTTCTGGCTTAGACTGACTGGTGGTTACTGTAGAGTCGATACTCATGCAATTTATTCTTTTAACGTAAAATATTTATTGAATCTACTGATTAAATTAGGGTTAAGTTAATCAGGGATTCCTATTGTTAATACTTATAATTGTGCTAAATCGTTGGTTTTATTCAAACCTTTTGGATTCAATTCAAACAAGGCTTTAACCAGTGTACCACCTTCTTTTCGACTAGAAACACTGAATTTACCGCCTAACAATTCAACCCGTTCACGCATGTTCATTAAACCAATACCTTTTGAATCTTCTTCGGGAGAAAAGCCGTTGCCATTATCACCCAATTTTAAGCTGATGGATTGCGTTGAGGTGGTAATGCTGAGCGTGAGTTGAGTTGCTTGGGCGTGTTTTCGCACATTGGTAATGGCTTCTTGCACGACGCGATAAATGGTAATTTCTAAAGCGTCTGGTAAGGCGCCTTTGGGTAGGTGAATGCGACGATTAACGGGTATTTCGGTTTGTTCTTCAAACTCATCCAATAATTCGTGCAGCGCGGTTTCTAGCCCGAGATCATCGAGCAACATGGGGCGTAGACTGTGCGATATTCTTCGAACTTCTTGGATGGCAATATTTAATTGATCTTCGGCTTTTTTTAATAGATCAAGAGCGTTTTCTTGGCCCCATTTTTTTTCCACCATATTGAGCCAAAGTTTTGTCGATACTAAAAGTTGGTTAATGCCATCGTGCAGATCTCGCGCAAAACCTCGGCGTTGTATTACTTGAAAAGTAACGAAACGACTGGTTAATTCTTGTAAGCGTTGATCGGCCAGTTGTGCGGTGTGCATATTCACACCAATAACGATAATAATCACTAGAGCAAGGGTGATTATTAATAATAGCGTGGCCGCTAAAAAACTGCTGCGAACGTTGCCTGAGACCTTGGCCTCCATGGTGGTAATTTCTTCGGTGATGTTATCAACGTATAAACCCGTTCCAATCATCCAGTTCCATTCGGGAATCATAACCACATAACTTAATTTATGGCGTTCGGAATTTAAGGTGGGTTTTTGCCAAATATATTTGTGAAAGCCACCGCCTTTTTGTGCGACTCGTAATAATTCGCGAATAACATACTGACCACTTTCGTCTTGAAATCCTATTAAATTTCGGTTTTCAAGTTCCGGTTGCGTGGGGTGAACTAGATTGGTACCGTTTTCGTCGTAAATAAAAAAGTATCCGTCGGTTCCGTAGCTTAAGCCGCGAATGATTTGTTTTACCTGATATTGCGCCAGCGATGGCTCCAAACCTGATTTAAATGCTTCGAGAATGGGTGTAATAGAATTCATGGCCAGGGCAACATAATCTTTTAGCGCTGCTCTTTTTTCTTCCAATAATGTTTCTTCAAAAATTGCCGCCTGCTGTTGTGAGAGGCTTTTGGCTTGTTGTTGGTACATCCAACTAATGGTTCCCGACAGAGCTATTAACGGTAGAATTGTTAATAGCAATATCTTCGTTTTTAATGAAATCTGTAGGTTAAACATAATAGTTTGCTAACAAATAGAACGAATAGCCAGTATAAGACGCCTATCTTGATATGAACACTAGCAACTTGTTTGTGGGAATAACGATTAAAATTTTGGTGCGGATTGAATAAAAATTACAATTTATGGCAGGCCTTTAAAGCCATTTTAAGACGAGAAGATATTGTAAGAAAGGCGTGAAACCGTGGTGTAGTATTAGCAGAGTTTCCTTAATTGTATTATGAATAAAAATCGGCTGTAGATTAAGTGTGCCATCTACAGCCGATAGATCTTATTTTACTGAGAATCGACCAACCAAACTGTTTAGGTCTTCCGAGAGTGACATTAATTTATCCGCTGATCGAGCACATTGTTCGGCGCCTTCGCGGTTACTTTGTGTGGTTGAATCGATTTGCGTAACACCGTCATTGACTTGGTCGATAGCGCGAGCTTGTTCACTGGATGCATTTGCAATATCGGCAACCAGCGACGACACCTCAACCACACTGGTTACAATTTCTTCTAACGCTGCCGAGGTTTGATCGGTTAAATCAATGCTGCGCACCGTACGGTTGCTCGACTGCTGAATTAATTCAGCGGTTCTCTTGGCGGCTTCAGAACTGCGGGCGGCCAAACTTCGTACTTCGTCAGCCACTACCGAGAAACCTCGACCCGCCTCACCGGCACGGGCGGCCTCAATGGCAGCGTTTAGTGCGAGTAAATTGGTTTGCTCGGCAATGTCTTCAATGGCTCGAATGATATTGGTAATTTCTTTGCCTGAAGCTTCAACTTCTGCCATGGCACTTTTTAAGCCAGACATTAATTCGTTACCATCCTTAGCGGTTTTCTCGGACGCTAAAGAGAGTTGTTTGGTGCGCTCGGCATTTTTCGAAGTTTCGGAGATCTGTCTTGCCATATCGGTAATGGTTGAGCTAATTTCCGATGTTGAAGCCGCAGAGCTGGCTACGCCCTCTGACATATCGCTAGCAAGCGTTGCAACCTGACCGGCATCTTGTTGGATATAGGCAGCATTTTGCTGAACTTGGGTGACCAGTTCATTGAGATTAGCAACCATGCGTTGCAAGGCTAAGCCTAATTGATCGCGGTTAGAAACCAGTTGAACATCCTGGGTAAGGTCACCTTTTGAAATGCGCTCGGCAACTTCTACTTGTTTTTGCAGACTGTCAGCCATGCTATCTAAGGCATTTGAGAGCTGACCAATTTCATCTACCGCGTCGTAGTTTAGACGTTTCGATAAATCGCCAGAGCCGATGGTTTTTGCCAAATCTACGGCTCGCTTAATGGGTTTGGCAATGGATCTTGCGGCAATCCAAAGAGCAATTAGCGCAATAATAGAAATAATAATGCTGACAGCAATTTGCTTGAAAGTCGCCGAATTATTTTCTTCAACAATACTTTGTTGAAGTTTTTCAGCATTGGCTAATACAATGTTTTCGTTAATTTTCAGCATGATCGACCAAGAGGTTTGTGATCTCCCCATGGTAATGGGAGATAAAGCCGTGATATGGCCGGTGCCTTTGTTAGATTCGATCCACTCTTTGCCCGATTTAATGGTTTCAAGAACTTTTTGATAATTACTTTTAAATAATTCTTGCGATGAGCTACCGATTAATTCTGGATGTTCACTATCGGCGATCAATAATCCTTTTTCACTGATAATAGCGACTTGTCCGGCTCCAGAAAATAATTTGGCATCAACCTCTTCGGCGATTCGCTGCACAAAGTCAAGATTGTAATCGGCACCTACGACACCTAAAAACCGATCGTCAATCACAATTGGTACCGACATGGTTGCCAGCCAAACTTGTTCGCCTTGCACCACATAAGGTAGGGGACCAAGAATACTTTCTAAACGGTTGGCTTTAGGTCCCTGATACCAGCCACCTTTGGGTACGCCGTTGGGGTGGTTTTCTTCGCTGTCGTATTCAACCAATGGTTGCACGCCAATATTTCCATCTTTGGAGCGTGTCCAATAAGGCGTGAAACGGCCCGACTCGGGATTGTTGCCTTCTGAGGTTGTTTGAAACAAAGAACCTAATTTAAATTGATTGTCATTACCGTCGAGAGCATTCGGTTCCCAACAAGAATAGGTGCCGTTAAAACCTTCGTTAAAGATCAAATTATTAAGCAAGACATCATTGACATAATCTCGCGATAAATTAATGGATCCAACTTCGCCCTCACTTGATAACGCCGACGAAAATGATATCGCCATTGATCTGGCGGCGTCGAAAGCAAGATCAAAACTGGAGCCCACTTCTTTTGCATAACGTCCAGATAAGTTCTGAAGATTTTGCAAGGTTATCGAGTTGACTTGTTCTTCAACTTGATCAGATACCAATTTTTGTGTGGATTTTGATGTTATAACCCCAGATGTCACTAATGTTGCCGATGTAGCAACTAAACAAAGGGCACCAATTACAGCGATTGTGACTTGAATAGAATGAAATTTCATAATTTAAGGCAGCTAGATTGAGATTAAATCGTTGGTGTCATCAGTATAGTAGAGTTCTTAAGTTGTGCTCTGGGTGCTAATTACTTCTATGTATATGTAGTGACAGTAACCAGTGTAAACTTGGAACCACCTACTTTTTACATTCCTAAATTATTAGTTTTTACTAAAAAGACGCGTATAAATATTTGTACAGTTGCTTGTATCGGCAGCGAAAGCTTATGCCAAAGTTTTTAACCGTATTATTTTTCACTAATTTTTTGATAAGAAAACACTGATTCATCAATTTTTTCAGCTACATAAGAAAGAGTGTCTCAAAAGTTATAGTGGCGTTTTTTTCAGAACACAAAGAAGTCTTGAGTGGTGTTTAGATCGAATAATTTGAATATTTTGCTTTAGTGAATAGAAGGGTTATTAAATATTAAACGGGTGTTTAAATTAAGGCGGGTTTTGAATATTTAGACGCAAAAAAACCTCTACTCAAAAGAGTAGAGGCAAGTTTCAGGAAAGATAAAGACAAAAAGAAAGGTATGAAATTGCGCGTTATTTAAAAGTATTTTTTGTATTTAGTAGCGATATTTGTAGTGAGTTTACAAAAATCTCTATAACAATCCATAAAGGCCTGGAAATAACATAATGCTAATAAGTACGGCTATTTGCATTAAAATAAAGGGCACAATACCTTTGTAAATTTCGGTGGTTTTTACTTCTGGTGGTGCCACACCTTTTAAATAGAACAAGGCAAAACCAAATGGCGGTGTTAAGAATGATGTTTGCAAGTTCATGGCAATTAGAATGGCAAACCACACGGGTGCAATGCCCAATGCATCTGCTACCGGTGCAAGAATCGGTACAATAATAAAACTGATTTCAACAAAATCGATGAAAAACCCTAATATCAAAATCGCTAACATCGACAAAATTAAGAAGCCAGTCGCACCGCCCGGTAAATTTGTTAGAATTTCTTCAACAATATAATCGCCACCGGTATAGGTAAACGCCATTGAGAACGCCGTCGCACCTAACAAAATTGCAAAAACCATGGCAGTAATTTTAACGGTTTCTAAGGCCGAATCCATTAGCATTTTAAAACTAAATTGTCCGTAAATTGCGGCCAAAACAACAGCACCAATACCACCTAATGCCGAAGATTCCGTTGGTGTTGCAACACCAGCGAAGATAGAACCTAAAACCACTAAAATAAGTGCAAGCGGTGGAACAATAGCTTTTAGCGCGTTGAAGTATTCTTGTCGTTTATTGATATTTTCATCAACAGGAAGCGCCGGTGCAGATTCTGGTTTTAAATAGGTGTAGATAAGAATGTATACAACATAAACACCAATTAATAACAAACCCGGGCCAACGGCAGCTTGGAAAAGATCGCCAACGGGAATACCCAATACATCGCCTAAAATAATTAAAATAATTGATGGTGGGATAATCTGACCAAGAGTGCCTGACGCACAAATAGTGCCGCAGGCAAATGATTTGTCGTAGTTATACTTGAGCATTACCGGCAAAGAAATTAAACCCATTGCCACAACCGAAGCACCAACAACACCTGTAGAGGCGGCTAACAAGGCGCCAACTAATACCGTTGAAATGGCTAGCCCACCGCGCACGCCACCAAAAAGCTTACCCATAGATTCAAGAAGCTGTTCTGCGAGTTTCGTTTTTTGCAGAACAATACCCATGAAAATAAATAAAGGCACTGCCATTAACACCACGTTTTCCATGATGCTTTGCACGCGAAATGGCATAAAGGCAAAAATGTCTGGGCCTTCGGCTAATACGCCAAAAATTAAGGCAACGCCGCCAAAGGTAAACGCTACCGGAAAGCCAAACAGCAATAACAGCAGGGCGACAACGAACATGATAATTCCGATCATAGCGACACCTGCTTATTGTGATCGTGCTTAATACCGCGCAATTCGTTGATGCGCGACACGACGAGTCCTAACCCTGAAATTGCGGTTGCAAAGAAAGCAAACGGGATAACACCTTTGATGATAAATCGATACGGTAAACCACCTGGGTCGCCCGAACCTTCGCCGAGTTCGAAAGACTCTTTGGTAAAATCAATGCCGTAATAACCAACAAATACACAAAAAGGAATAAGTAAGATGACTCCGCCAAAAATATCGATAAAGCATTGCCATTTTGTAGATAGGCGTTCAAAAATTAAATCAACACGAACGTGACCATCGGCTTTTAATGTATAGGGAATCGCTAACATAAACATCGATGAGAAGAGATGCCATTCCATTTCTTGCATGCCAATGGATACGTCATTAAAAACGTAACGCATTAAAACGTCGTAAAAAACGTTTACCAGCATTAACAAAAATAAAACGGCTGCAATTTTTCCAAGCACTTCTGAAAATCCGTTCAATGCTTTTTCGGCAGCAATTAACATAACCACTCCAATAAAAGAAAGTGTTGTAACAGGTTTAAAACAACAGAGTATGAACTCATTTGACAACCTCTGAATAATTCGTCCGTAAATTAATCAGAGGTTATTTTGATAAAATCTCGATAAAGACTTAGAAATTAGTTAGCAATAGTATTTAAGTAAGCTTTGTCAGATACATCGGTCCAGTGGCGTGCTTTTTTCAGGTACTGCGCTTGTGAATCTAAAATCTCTTTAATTAAAGGATCTTTTTCAGTGTATTCCGTTAAAAGCTTGGTGTTTGCACCGCGTACCGCTTCAATGACTTCTGGTGGGAAGCTCTTAATTTGCACGTTAGGATAATCTTTATCGATAACCGCTAGGTTTTCAGCAGATTCGTGGTAAGACTGAATATACATTTCGTAAGACGCTGCGCGCATAGAGACGCGAAGAATTTCTTGCAGATCTTCTGGCAAGCGATCCCAAGAGCGCTTGTTGATTAAAAACTGTAATTCGGTCGCAGGTTCGTGCCAGCCAGTGTAGTAGTAGGGCGCAATTTTATGGAAGCCCATACGCAAATCCAAAGACGGACCAACCCATTCCAAGGCATCGATAGTTCTGCGCTCAAGTGCGGTGTACATTTCGCCCGGTGGAATGTTGGTTGGTTTCGCGCCAAGCTCTGCTAATACCTCGCCAGCAAAACCTGGAATGCGCATTTTTAAGCCTTTAAGGTCATCAACGGTATTGATTTCTTTTTGGAACCAGCCGCCCATTTGCATACCGGTGTTACCACCAGGGAAGCTCATTAGGTTGTATTCGCTATACACTTTTTCCATCAATTCCATACCGCCGCCGTAGTAGAACCATGCGTATTGTTCAGGCGCAGTCATACCAAATGGCATGGTGGTAAAGAACATGGTTGCCGGAACCTTGCCTTTCCAATAATAAGACGCAGAGTGGCCCATGTCGTATTGACCAGCGCGCACCATATCAAACACGCCTAAAGGCGATTTGTGCTTGTTGGCCGAATCGATAGTGATTTGCAAACGGCCGCCAGACATCTTCTCGGCCATGGCCGCCATGTTGCGTGGTGAATCACCGAATACTGGAAAATTAGTTGGCCAGGTTTCTGCGAGTTTTAAACGATAAACCTTGTCATCAGCAGCTTGAGCACTGGTTGCAACGGCAAAGCTGGCAATACCAGCAATCAGCCAACGCTTGAGTTTAGAAATTTTTAGCATGTCTATTCCTCTAGTTATTATTTTAAGCGGTGATATTTTGATCACGCCAATGAAACAAGAGGTATTGTGATAGATGAAAACTATTTACGAAATTGGCAGGAGTGCGAAAAGTGTCAGTATAACTACGCATATCGGGTATAAAAGCACCCAGTAAATCTACGTAAAACTACGTACGTAATAAGTCGAAATGCCATTGCACGCCTTGCAGCGAACGGGCTTTGTTTCGGATTTAATGCTAAAAAAATATTTTTTTAGCTTCGTTTTTAACCATAATACTTTGGTAGATATTTCTGTATTTTCATATTTTGAATATTTGGTAAAAATATTTTACGTGTTTAAGACACGTTAATTTCTTTAGACCTGAGTTGTTATTAAAGAAAACCGCGATTAACGCAGAATTTTTTGGCGACATACTTGAGCGTTGCCAAATTCCAAAAAAGGGTAGGTGGCAGACAGACATAGTGAAGACATTAAAAATTGTGTGTTTAATTTCTATCCTCAGATTAAAGTTTAGAAGCGTTAATCAGTAGTGACTAAAAATTGTCTTTTTGTAGAAAATATTATTCATTGTAGCCGAATAAATTTAATTTCAATTTTATTAAATTAACATCTTTAAAAATAATAAATTGTGCTAGAAATACAATTACTGAAAATCGGCTCCCGCTCGATACGTTAAAAGTTGTGTAAATAAACTGCTAAGCAATATTTAATCAATTTGCTCTAAACTTAAACGCATAAAGATCTCCTCAATCGGGCTGAAGAAAGACAACATTTTCCTAAAACTGGAAGTTTAGTAACAAAAATTCACATTTTAGGTAACATTGTTACCAATCAAGCTATTTATTAGAGAATTTTTTATCTGGCGTGTAATAAAATAAACTTTGAACAAATTAATGTTTTAGACACCGATAATATTACTGGATATTTCAAAATCAAATTTAAAGTAATTCTATTATTTCTATTCGCAATTAATATATAGACATTAGTGTTTTATTACATTGAATTGAGTGAAATATCTTATAACGCAGACTGTTTCCTCAGCATTTCTTAACATTTCCAAGTCGCCTGACCGTTTGACTGCAAAAGACTATTTTGATATTTCTTATTGCATGATGTGTTTCACAGAATAATAAACGAAAGCATTATTTCTTTATTTATAAAGCCACAAACCTGAATTGTTGCCAAAAAAATAAAAATAATTTTTAAAGGACTTCAATCATGAATTGCTACGCGAAAACCAATAAAGGTGTTGACGAGATGCGTGCCCGATCGGGTAACGTTGATCCGAAGGCGCGCCGTATTCTTATTCTTTGTAATGGCCAAATGAGCACAGACGATATTATTGGTGCTGTTGGCCAGGAGGCGCAGCGCTATCTGAGTTGGTTAGTTCAAGAAAATTATATTACCAATGGTAAAGATGAAGCTCCGGTTGCTCGCAAAGGTAATTTCGAGCAAGAGCTTGTGGTTTTACCCAGCTCACGCTCTGCCGCAGACTTTGATAAAGCTAAAAACTTTATGGTAAATACGATTGGTCATTTTCACGGCCAATACGGTTATTTAACGCTAAAACGTGAAATTGTTGATACCAAAGATTACTTTGAGCTTCGTGCTCTTTATGCCCAATGGGCAGAGAGTATGGTCGAGCTTAAACAATTCGCTAAGTTGAAAAAAGACCTGTTCAAAGTTTTGTAATCACTTCTCGTCTCTACATTTTTGGCCCATTCGGTGCTGTTGTTGAATTCAAGGCAAAAAAAACCCCCTAATCTTTAGGGGGTAAGGCTGCTCAGAATAAGAATGCTATTGCTAAATCATGCTAACAACTGCTACTGCTGTGCGTAAATTGATACGCAGGTACTTACCAACAAACCAAACTAAACCAACAAAACGGACAACGGAAGTTTGGTTGATCTATTCGATCTTTCTAAAAATTCTCTCGAAACTTGCTCTTAGAATCTATTTAACCCAGAGCTGGTCTAGTTTCTCGTATCTACTGCGTAACTGGTCATTAAATCGGCTAGGTCATCTGCGTGTTCTTCTTCCACCGCCAGAATTTCTTCCAATAGTCTGCGTGTGGTTGGGTCTTTATCACCAATAAATTCAATCATTTCACGGTAAGAGTCGATTGCAATTCGCTCCGCAATAAGATTTTCTACAATCATTTCTTTGATCGAACTTGATTCGGTGTATTCAGAGTGACTACGTTCACTGAGCTTATCTGGATTCATATCCGGTGAACCGCCAAGTTGGCAAATTCTTTCGGCGAGCTTGTCTGCGTGTTCTTGCTCTTGATTACTGTGTTCTAAAAATTCGTCGGCGACTATTTGTGCGTTTAAGCCTTCGCAAGAAAAATAATGCTGGCGGTAGCGAAGCGTACAAATAATCTCTGTACTTAATGCCGCATTTAAAAGCCGAATGGTTTCGTTAACATCGCCCTTAAAACCTTTGGTTAAAGCCCCCTGCAAAATATCTTCTCTGGCTTTTTTACGAATACTTTCAATATCAGATACAAACTGTGCATTAGCCATAACTTTGTTCTCCTTACCATACTCAAAATAATTATTTTGAGTAGTGTGTGAATTAGCGAATATCTTTTGGGGTTTTGCTTTTTTAGCAAGCCCCACATTTATTGAATAGAGGTAACTCTGATTAACCTAGAGTTTCTCGCGACACAAGGATGTGTCCTCTGATTAAATCAAGGATGAGTTAATCAGAGGTTCCTAGAGTAAGATTTCGCTTTCGATGAATGGTATTAAGCGAGCACTGTGCCAATAAAACCTAGTGGATATTTTGCAATCTACGGTTTAATTTTTTGTTTTTAGTAAGCTATTGAAAAATATGATAAAAATTGTTTTTCTAGAGTTGGGTTATAAATTGCTTTTAGTTGGTTAACAATGAATATAGGTGTTTAATAATAATGCTTTTTAAAAAGATGTTTTGAGTTTCATCTCTTTTTTACAAATTAGTATTTTAATCATTGTAACTATTACAAGTTGTATTTGATGTTATAAGTCGTATTTGATAAGAGCAACGTGTAATTAATTTAGAAAATTAAACATTAATTAAATAGAAAGTGACAGCGATGAAGGTTTTACTCTTTGTACTATTAATTATTTTTTCAACTCAGAGCTTTTCTCAAATGGGATTGTTGGGTAGTTCCTCCAGTTCTAATGAGAATCAAGAAAAGGGTAACGACAATGTATCGGAACTTATAGAGAAGATAGAATCACCGGAACAACGTCAACAACTCATTGAAGACTTAAAAACCTTAGAAACCACTCAGCAGCAAGAAGGCAAAGACAACAAAGAGCTTGAGGTTCAGGAAATTATCAATTTTGAAGAAAAAAGCACTGAGTTTAAAGAGTACGTAAGTAATCTTTTATCTGAATTTAATATTCCCGAATCCACTGCATGGGAGGCGTTGGTTCTTGCTGCTTTGTTGCTCATTACCATTGTTGCCTTAGTGATATTAAAGTTCGCGTATAAAACCGCTAAATCGCATTTAAAAAAGATGAACCTACGTTTGCATTTAAATTCACGTAGATTTATTCCTTTACTGCATTTAGTCAATTATGCCATTAAGGCTCATGTATTTATTTTTGTCATCTACGCTGTTTTTGTTCTTTATGTCCCAGAAGACAGTTTTATTAATAGAGCGATTAATATAACAGCTATCGTTTCGTTTATATTAGCAGCATTGGCGTTAATTTTTGTCGCTATATTAATTTGGGAGAGCGCAAATGCAGCCATGGAATTTGTCTCATCGCACAGTAGTTTAAAATCCAATGCCCGAATGAATACCGTGATGCCTATTATTCGTAATGCATTACTGTTTACCTTAAGTTTGTTGTTTATCATGGTGTTTTTATCGGGAATAGGCGTCGATATCTACCCACTCTTGGCGGGTGCTGGGGTGTTAGGTATCGCCGTCGGTTTTGGTGCTCAAACTCTTGTGAAAGACTTTTTAACGGGATTTACGGTAATTATCGAAGACCTACTGCAAATAGGTGATGTAGTAACCGTGGCGAACAGAACCGGCGTGGTTGAAAAATTATCGATTCGTAAATTGCAACTAAGAGCGCTGGACGGCACCGTACATACCGTACCCTTTGGTGAAGTATCGATTGTGGATAACCTCACCAAAGACTTTAGCTTTTACCTGATGGACGTTGGTGTTGCTTACAAAGAAAATACCGACGTTGTTATAGAATGTTTACGAGAAATCGATGAAGAAATTCGTAATGATGACGACTTTAAAGATCGAATCTTGTCGCCGATAGAAATATTTGGCGTCGATAAATTTGCCGATTCTGCCGTAATCATTAAAGCGCGAATAAAAACCCGACCACTCGAAAAATGGAACGTAGGGCGCGAATTCAACCGTCGCATGAAATACCTCTTCGACGAACGTAACATCGAAATACCATTTCCACATCGCACTCTTTACTTTGGCGAACCAATCGTTGCGCAAACCTCAATACAACGCCAAGAAAAAGACATTAATTCAAGCCAGTCAATCGATAAAAAAACCGACAAGGTTTATCTGCCCGATAATGAAGACGCAACCGAAAGCGATGAAGGGGAAAATTAATTCTTCTGTAATTTTCTCGGAGAGCAGCATTTAGAAATACAACTTACAATTTTTGCACAATGTTAATCAATGACAGTATTTGGAATTAACGACACAAGGATGTGTTGATAAAAACACTGAGTTGATCAGAGCTTTCTAATGTAAAATCAAATTAATTGCTAGATTTCTCTTCATTTCTGATTTTGTGTACAGTTCACTCAAAGCTTGTGAGAGCTGTTGATGATGATTGTTGTTGTGGGTTGTAGATATGGATTGCTGTTGTGGAAAAGGTTAAGCGTTTTGTTTGGGAATTTTGGTTGTTTGGTTTGAAGCAGGCTTATGCGTGTTTGTTTGGTGGGTTTTTGTTAGGGGTTATTATTGTAACTAAGGTTTGGTATCCTTTTGAGTCGTTACATCGCTACGATTTTATCTTTTTGTCAGCGGTGGTTTTTCAGCTTTTTTTGTTGGTAACTAAGCTTGAGACGTTGCGCGAGTCGTTGGTTATTGTGATTTTTCACATTGTTGCAACGCTTATGGAGTTGTTTAAAACTTCTGACGCAATAGGTTCTTGGACGTATCCAGAAGATTATGTTTTGGGTATTGGTAATGTACCCTTGTTCACGGGGTTTATGTACAGCGCTGTGGGTAGTTATATTGCTAGAATTTGGCGAATTTTTGATTTTCGCTTTGATTATTATCCACGTTTTGGAATAACACTTATTTTAGCTCTGTTGGTGTATGCGAATTTTTTTACGCATCATTTTATTGTGGATTTTCGTTGGATTATATTGGCGTTGATTGTTGGTTGTTTTTATAAATCCAATATTTATTTTCGAGTCGATAAACAGTATCGCACCATGCCGCTGTTGTTAGGTTGGTTTTTAGTGGCCTTATTTATTTGGTTTGCCGAAAATATATCAACCTATGCAAGTGTGTGGGTTTATCCCAATCAACGGCAGGGTTGGCAGTTGGTTTCTTTTTCAAAGTTGATTGCTTGGTATTTATTAATGTATGTGAGTTTTGTGTTGGTTACCTGTGTGAATACAATTCGTAAAATCTCTGATTAAAACCTTTGCATTAAATACACGCTAGAAAATTAAAGTACCATGCTTAATAACGTTAGTTCGCAATAATGTTTTGATGTTGAAATTGGCGACACTTCTTGGTGTCGCTAGCAGCTTTGGGTTAGTCAAAGTTTTTTATTTTTAATCAACGATTCACGTTCTCTTATTACGTCTTCTTGTCTTAAAACCGTCATATGTTAGAAAAACCCACAAGGTATTCTTATCTATAAGGGGGCTCTAACAGTTATACTTCAATACCCCGAATTCACGATCAAAATAGTCAGTGCTGAATAAGATTCAACAGTAGGAGCGGTTGAATTTGTCTTTGTGGTGTTTGTTCAGCACGATTGTAATAACGCTTGAATAATTATTTAAAGGAATCTTCCATGGACATGAAAAAGTTAGTCGTGGCAGCACCCTTACTCTCGTTGAGTATGGGCGCCAGCGCCGGCATGGTATTAACAGGAATATTTGACGGCCCTTTACCCGGTGGTTTACCTAAAGGCTACGAAGTTTATGTAACCGAAGACATTGCCGATGCGTCATTGTACGGCCTTGGTTCGGCAAATAACGGCGGTGGTAGCGACGGTCAAGAGTTCACCTTTTCTCCGGTTAGTTTGAGTGCTGGCAGTTATGTATATGTTGTTACCGACAGCGTTTCTTTTTCGGATTTTTTTGGTGTAACGCCTGAGTTTGTTTTTGAATCCGGTTCGGCGAACATTAATGGTGATGACGCTATTGAGTTGTTCTTTAACGGCAGTGTTGTCGATTTGTTCGGTGAAGTAGACGTTGATGGCACCGGCCAACCGTGGGAATACCTAGACGGTTGGGCTTATCGTTTAAGTGGTTCGGTGGCAAGCAGCACTTTTGATATTACTGAGTGGAGTTTCAGCGGGCCAAACGCCTACGATGGTGAAACCAGCAACACCACAGCGGCCAATCCTTTGCCTTTGGCAACCTTTACCACTGTCGGCGGCGGCGATGATGACGACGACACTCCACCACCGGTTGAGATTGGCGCGTGTTTTAGCGATGCGACTTTGATCAGTGCTATTCAAGGTGATGGCGCAAGCGTTACCACTACAGATACTGTAGTTGTTGAAGGTATTATCACTGGTTTACGTGATAATGGTTATTTCCTACAAGAAGAACCTAGCGATTCCGACGGTAATGCGGCAACGTCTGAAGGTATCTTCGTTTTTGCAACCATTTTAGATGAGTTAGAAGTTGGTGATACCGCCCGTGTTTTGGGTGTTCCTTCAGAATTCTTTAACAACAGTCAAATTACCGCCGAGCAACAATTAGATTGTGGCGTTGCGGCTGAGTCTGTCATTCCTGCATTTATTCCAATGCCATACGAAGGTCAACTTGATCTTGAAACCGTAGAAGGCATGGTTGCAACCGTTACCGACGCAACAATCTATAGCCTTGATAATTTCACCCGCTTTGGTGAAATGTTCTTGAGTGATTCTGTTAAGTTAACTCCAACCGAAGCCGGTGCGCCGTTCAGCCCTGAATATGACGCGGCTGTTGCTAATGCCAGTGCGAACATTTTGTTGATTGACGACAATAATGGTCGAACCTTCCCAGATGAAATCAGCTATTACTCAACACCAGAATTTGATGGTTTAAATTACGATAACGCTCCTCGCGTAGGTGAAACGGTTTCTGCTACTGGTCCTGTGATGTTCTCCTTTGGTAACTATCGCATCAACCCAGTAAAAGAGACCTTCTCAATTGCATCTACTCGTACCGCGGCGCCGGATTTAATTCCTGCCGATGTTACTGTGGCAAGTTTTAACGTATTGAACTACTTTAATGGCCTTGTACTGGACGACGGTAGTGTAACCTTCGACTACCCAGCCAACCGTGGTGCAGCCGACGAAGAAGAGTTCGCGTTACAAGAAGCTCGAATTGTTAACGCTATTATTGCTTTGGACGCCGATGTTATTGGTTTGATCGAAGTTGAAAACGATGGCTTTGGCGATGACAGTGCTATTCGTCAATTGGTTGATGCGATCAACGCGCAACTGGGTGATCGTGTGTATCGTTTCGCTCGTTCTGACGACGAAACCATTACCGGTACCGATGCCATTACTAACGCGATCATTTACAAACACCGTAAAGTAATTGCACGTGGCGGATTACGTGGTATTGCATTGCCATCGCAAGATAATAATGGTCGTTTTGTTGGCCAACGTAATACCTTGGTACAAAGTTTCCGTCACCGCGCCACTGGCGATCAATTCGCCCTAGCGATTAACCACTTTAAATCAAAAGGCTCAACTTGTTTTGAAGATGACGTTAACCCAACGGCGTTAGATTCCATTCAAGGCAGCTGTAACGCATTCCGTGTATCTGCGGCGGTAACCTTAGGTAATGCGCTTGATGCGATGAACTTGCCTGAAAAACTGTTAATCATGGGCGATCTAAACAGCTACAGCCAGGAAGATCCTCTAGCAGTACTTACCGAATACACCCCAGAAGAACGCGGCTATACCATTGTAACTGCGGTTAACACCCAGCTTGATGGTGGCGTTTCTGTACCGGTAACCGAGACCTTTGGTTATATTCCATTGCGCGATACCTTTGATCCAGAGGGCTACTCGTTCTACTTCTTTGGCGCTGACCAAATCGGTGCTCTCGATCATGTGTTAGCGACGCCTGCTGCGGCCGATGCCACAGTTGATGTAACGCATTGGGATATCAACACCACTGAGTTGTTCCAGTTAACTTACGACCAAGCACTTGCGTTCTATAATCCTGCCAACGGTGATTTAATTGATTTCACCTCGGTAGGACCTTATCGCAGTTCCGACCATAACCCCGTGTTAGTTAGCTTGGAAATGGACGCGAAAAATCGCGGTAAAGCGAAAAAGATTGAGCGAAAAATTCGCAAATTCTTTAAGTATTTTGGATTCTATTAATACCAAAATAAACGCATGTCAGTACCAATGTGTTGTACTAAAAAGAGGCCGAAAGGCCTCTTTTTTTTGTGTAAAAATTATCGATTTGAACGAGACTAAATCATCGCAAACCCTAAAAGCGTCCGATTTAGGTAACCATGATTTCACCAGAGCGCTGTATATTTAGGAACCTCTGATTAACTCATCCATGATTTAATTAGAGGACAGAAATTGAAAATGCGATTTCCAATTTCTTCACAATTTCAATCCCTTACCGTTCTTGAAATTGGCGACACATCCTTGTGTCGCGAGAAACTCTGGTTAATCAGAGTTTCCTTTAATAAATTCGAATTCTATTAAATTCGCGCGATTGCGGATTAATACTGGAGCGTTCACCAATATCGGTATTTGATCCATCACCGTAGGGGGTAACGCCTTCATCGGGCGGCGAGCTAATTACATTTAAATCTACCGCTTGTGCGTAACCTTCAATTCCATTGTCGGTAATTTGCATTTCATAAATAACACCATTCCACAACTTCGCCGAAAACTCACTGGGAGACTTGTGCATAAATAAAAAGCTGTGCTCAAGCCAAGTTAAGTTTGTCTCTGAGATAACTTTTGAATATTCGTAGGGATAGATTACGTGGCAAAATACTTCAACGTCGCCCGTAACGCAGTCAAAATTGCGCATGGATAAGAAATAGACTTCATAAGAACCCGTTTTAGGCGTAAACGTGAACAAATATTCACCTTGGCTGTTTTTGTCTGAAGTAACGGTGAGCTTACCTAATTCAAAGACCTTATCTTGATTGGTTATCAACTCAACCGTGTGTGTGCCGGGCAGTTCCCAAGCCATAGCGGCGTAGCTTAGGCTGGTTAACACACTCGCTAGCGTGGTTTTGACTGTGTTAGCAAAGAATTGGGGCATGCAAACTCTCCGTCATTATTATTCTAGGTATTGATGTTTTACAGAGTAAAACCCGTGTTTTATTATTTGTTTTTCTCTAAATTAAAAGTTGTTTATACACGAAATTATCAAAAAAGTAATGATAAGAAGTGTAGCTAAGCTCAACAGGGATGAGATTGGATTTTTAACGATTTGATGATCAACAATTACAGAAGCATTCGCGGTCGGAAAAGCGTAAAGAATGAGAGAGTGAAGATCGAGTATTGAACTAAATAGACGTGAATTAATTTATAGGAAACTCTGATTAACCTAGAGTTTCTCGCGACACAAGGATGTGTCGCCAATTTCAAGAACGGTAAGTGAT
>NZ_BAAGIE010000037.1:0-36124 GCF_054658275.1 Sessilibacter sp. MAH3
AATTGTGAAGAAATTGGAAATCGCATTTTCAATTTCTGTCCTCTGATTAAATCATGGATGAGTTAATCAGAGGTTCCGATAGTTTGAGAAACCTCTGATTGATCTTTCGCGATTTAAATCAGAGGTTATTCGGCGCTTTTAGAGTTGTTTTCTAAAAGATATTAATGCAGCGGTTATTGCGACGTTGAGTGATTCGATATTGTTGTTCATGGGAATTTTTGTTGCGTAATCGCTCAAGGCACTGGTTTCGGACGATATTCCTTTGGTCTCATTGCCAAGTACGAATACTTTATTTCCTTCAAGCGTATTTAATGTTGAAAACTCTAAGGATGCGTTTAAATCCAAAGTAATTATGCTCACCGATGCCGTTTTTTTAAAACGTTTTAAAAAACTGTGTAAGTCTTTACAGCGAATAATCTTTGCTTTAAAAACCGCTCCAGCGCTGGCTTTTATGACTAGCGGATCTATTTGAGCGCAGCCTTTTTCTGGCAAAATAATTCCGTCAATAAATCCTGCCGCTGCCGATCGAATAATCATGCCTAGGTTTTGCGGATTGGTGATGCCGTCTAGGGCAATAAACTCCAACGCACGATTCTTTTTCAAATGCTCTTCAAAAAAAGTATCTTCCGAGACATATTGGTCACATTTAATATCAACGCAAACGCCCTGATCTTGTTTGGCGTTTTTTGAAATTCTCGATAACTCATTTTTACTGTGATAAACAATTTCGGCGCCTTTTTTTAACGCTAACTCTTTGAGTTGCGTAATTGCTTCGGAATCTTTATTGGAGTCGGCCAAATGCAGTTTTAAAGGTTTTGCGCTTGGGTCTTGTAATGCTTCGAGTACGGGTTTGCGACCGTATATGGTTAATACCGACTGAAAAAAGGCTTTTTTCTTTAAATATTCCGGTGTATCGGTTTTCTGTGAGCTTTTATTGGTCATGTTTTAATAGGTTTTTAAATTCTGTAAATAGGTCGGGGCGTTGCTGTTCGTGTTTGGCAACGTCGAGTGTACTTCGGCTTAAACTTGAATAAAGTGATTTAATATTCGGTAACTGCGTTTCAAGCGCCGCCAATTGACGGGCTACAGTTTCTAGATCGCCGCGTGCAATTGGGCCGGTGAGCGCCTGATTTGCAGACGTTCTAAAGATGTTGGTGAGCGTGCCTTGCATAAGTGGTTGAATCATTTCTTTAGCAATGTTTTCATCGATATTGGCCTCGGCTAAACATTGCAGTGCTGAATCGACAAGTGCTGGCAAGAAATTGCAGGCAATGACAAAGCTTGCGTGATAGAGCGTTTTTTTATCGGCATCAATTAATTGCCATTTCATCTCTAAAGCTTCAAAAAGCGATTTAAGAGTGTTTAACGCCGAAACTGCTCCTTCGGCACAACAGTAGCTTCCGGGCAGTTGAGTTAAGCTGTTTTGGGGTTCTGCAAAGCTATGAATCGGGTGAACACTTGCTGTCTTTGCGCCTAACACGTCCAAAGGCTTAAGTGCTTTGGCGCTTAGTGCGCCGCTGCAATGAAATACGGTGGTGCCATGCCACGGGTAGGGCAGTTCGGCTAATTCTTCGGCAATTTGACTGATGTGCGCATCGGGTGTTGCGATCAACACATAGTTACAAGGTTCTAGGTGATACATCGAATCTTCGGCCTTTCCAGCCCCTATAAATTGAATGGCGGTAAGGCTCGATTCTAAGCTTTGGTTAATGACTTGATTGATAGTGGCGCAGTCTCGATCAAACCATAATTTTCCAAGGGTTTGACCGAGTTTTCCTGCGCCAATAATTGATAGTGTTGGTTTCAACAAATCACCCATGCTTTAAAAAATTAAGACTGTTTAGGTAGTAAGTTAAAACGCTTGCGCTGTTAGCGACACAACTCTAAATAACGTTCTATGGTTGACTTCATACCGTATTGGAGTGAATCGACGGTAAACGCGTGACCAATCGATACTTCAAGAAGACCTGGTAAGGTTTTGTACAGCTTCATGTTGTCTAGATTTAAATCGTGACCAGCATTAACGCCGAGGCCGATCTCAGTTGCGTATTGAGCGGCTTCGCAGTGTTTTTTGAAAATATCGTCGGCATCATTAAGCGAATACGCGTGAGCAAAGGGGCCAGTGTAGAGCTCGATGCGATCGGCACCCAATTCTTTGGCTAAACGTATTTGTTCTTTATCGGGGTCCATAAACAGGCTAACGCGAATGTTCCAGCTTTTTAGCTTATTTACGATGGATTCCAACGGTTGGCCGGAGACGTTTAAATCAAAGCCGTGATCGGAGGTAAGTTGACTGCCTTGATCAGGAACCAGTGTCGCTTGTTCTGGTTTGCATTCGCGAATAATTTCTATAAAACCCGGATAAGTGTCATGTTTTGCTTCAAAGGGATTGCCTTCAATATTAAATTCTTGCGGTTTATCGGCTAACAGGGTTTTTAGCTCTAGGCAGTCGCTCGGACGAATATGTCGCTGATCAGGTCTTGGATGCACGGTGATACCATCGACGCCGTTTTCGAGGCAGAGTTTGGCGTGCTCGATGACCGATGGATAGTTGCCTTCGCGAGAGTTTCTCAGTAAGGCGATCTTATTTAAATTAATGCTCAGTGCAAAAGCCATGATTTACTCTCTGTTGGCTGCCCAATAGATGTGTCTACTGAGCTTTTGTCTTTTGTTCTTCGGCAGCTTTTTTAGCCGATATTGCTTCAAGATCATCAGGAGAAATTCGATAGGATTTTAGAATACGCACGGGGGTATTGGGTGCATTTGGGTATTTTCGAATCAAACCCTGCGGTTCATCCACAATTGCAAATACCGCGTTTCGACCCTCTACCACTCGACCAAACACGGTGTAGCCGGGTTGAGTTGCAGAAGCATCGAGATGTGGATTGGCGCGAAGATTAATAAAAAACTGCGAGGTTGCGCTGTTAGGGTCGGAGAAGCGCGCCATGGCAACCGTGCCGGGTAGGTTTCTTAAACCGTTATTGGATTCATTAACTACCGGGTCGAGAGTTTCTTTTTCTAAATAATCAAAGGTTAAACCGCCACCTTGAACCATAAAATCTTTGATGACGCGATGAAAAATAGTGCCATTGTAAAAACCGCTATCAACGTACTGTAAAAAGTTTTCTACCGTTTTGGGTGCGTATTCTGGAAATAACTGTAGGGCAATTTCACCTGCGTCTGTTTCCAGCATAACCAGTACTTCAGAGTCTTGAACTGAGCCGCCACCGGTGCTGGCAGAAGTTGACTCTTCTTGAGCAAATACACTCTGGCCAAACGCCATAAACGCCGAAAATAAAACAGAGGTAAGGTATTTAGACGCAACCTGTTTGTAGTTGGAGCCGTACATTGAAAATCTTCCTTAATAAATTAGCCTGATGTCAGTTCTTGTTATGATTAGTATTCTTTCCAGCCGGAACGGTTTTTAGGTCTTTTTACGACCGGCACTAAGACAGAGATGATAACACCAAGCAATACCGCTGCGGCACCGTACATAAACCATGTTTGTTTATCATCGCTTTTTAGGCGCGCATTCTCGGCCTTTAAAATGTCAATTTGTGTTTGTAGCATTTGATGTTGGTTGAGAAGATCTTGATGACGTTTGTTCAGCTCTAGGGCGTTTGCTGACACTCGTTTGATTTCTTCTAACTCGCTGAGAGTTGAGCGATTGCTGTCATGGGAGGCATTAAGTGCCGTATTTAACTGATCTTGAGCTTGGCTGACATCTTTCAGTGATTTTTCCAGGCGGGCATTTTCAGACTTCTGACGATTTAGCTCTTGTTCCAGTTTATCGAGTTGCAGTTTGGCGGTCTTTTCGCGAGAAAGGTATTGAGTGCGAACATAACCTTCTTGGTTGTTGGGTGTTCGAATCTTTGTCCAACCGTCGCCATTATCAGTTTCTAATACCTCAAGGGCAGTGCCAGATTTTAGTCGGGATTCAATGATGCGGTATTCGTTGCCCTTACCACTGCGCATCGGAATATAGAGGACATCGGTGATGTAAACGGTTTCGGCGGAAACAGAGTGGCAAAATGCTGTTGTAATTAAGAGAGATAAAATACACGAATAAATAGTTTTGTTTACGAACATACGGTTTTAAATAGGTTGTTAAGCAAAATACCAGCGCGGTTATTTTTGGGCTGCATGCTAGTTTTAGAAAACCGGTCAAATTCAGAATTTGAGTTTGACCGGCAAGTAAGCTTAAGGCAGCACCTTTTTAAAAGGTTTTACCGATACTGATTCGTAAACACCTGCTTTTAAGTAAGGGTCTTCACTCGCCCAGAGTTTGGCTTCTTCCAGAGAAGAAAACTCAGCAATAATTACACTACCGGTGAAACCGGCGGTGCCTGGGTCTTCACTGTCGATCGCAGGGTTGGGACCAGCAATTAAAAGTCGACCTAAATCTTTTAAGCTATTCAAACGCGCTAAATGATCAGGCCGTGCCTGTAAGCGTTTATCAAGAGTGTTAGGTTTGTCTTCACAAATAATTGTATACCACATATTCAAATTAAGCTTAGTTGGATTGAGCGAAAAGGTCTTCTAAGGTAAGACCGGTAAGGCGAGTTACGTTTCTAAATAAATAATACATGGCAACTATAAGAATTACTGTTGCCGGTAGCACAATGACGGGATAACTTAAAATTTGCATTTTACCCAGTTGTGAATTGTATTCTTCAGTGCCGGGTGGGCTGATGACAATCCATTTGGCCAGCAGATAATTCAATACCGAAGAGACAACAAAAGAAAGTGCTACGAGGAAGGTTGCATTTTTGAGGGTTTTATCGAATTCAGCTTCGTTCTTACGTTCTGCTAGGGCGTTTTTAATTTTATCGACTTGTACAACGGTTTCGTTAAAGAAAATAGTCCTGATAAAAGGATAGGGCGTAAACGCTGAAACCAGAGCAATGATTGCCAAAATCCCCGGAATTGACGCTTCTTTTATAGCAATGTATTTAGGGTCGAGCTCCAGTAGACTTATACCGCCGGTGAGCAAAATACTGACGATACCGATGGCCGAAAACAGGTTAAATTTACTGCGAGTTACATAATCCCAAATTCCGTAAACAATTGGGAAAGCTAAGGCTAAAACTAAACCCAAAGTTGGGCCTAGATATTGTTCTTTACTGAGTTTTATTAGAATAAACGTCGGTAAAATGATATTGAATGCTAGGTTGACTAGCATATTTTCTTTTTTGGGCTGGGGTGAGGCGTCACTCATTCAGGTAATCCGGTCATTACAATCATTATTAGGTGTTTTATTAACACGCTTAAATTTATAGCGTTGTATTAACAGTGCTACGTATCCAACACTTTTACATGGAGTCGTGCAACTGTTGTCACAACTTTATACTGGAACATCTCTGCGAGTTGTTCTCTTGGTTATCCTACTTTGTGGCATTAAATATCCACATGGGCAGCTGAGTAACCGCTCGAAGAACGATCAATTACCGGTATTTTAAAGGTTTTTATTGGCGCAATCAGCAAGGAATTATCTTTTAGCCCATATATGCGCTGGTCGCTTGTTCAAATTTATAGGATTGCAAAATCATTTCGTTACTTTTTGCGCAGAAATTTTCTGTTAAGAACGACTCGCTGTGCAATAAGTTCATACTTTTAAACAGTATCGTCTAGGTAATTTTTGTTTATCCACACTTAGAAAGACTGATTGTGCGTGTCGATCATCATTCTCAGTTATCCATATTTAGCAGTTTATGATGTAATACACATTGGTATACCAGTCTTGGGGTTAGGTTTGAATTGTCGTTTCGATCTGCATTGTCATACAACGTATTCTGACGGCGTGTTATCGCCAGAGGATGTAGTGCAACGTGCCTTTGACAATAAGGTTACTGGTCTTGCAATTACCGATCACGACAATTGTTTGGCTTTTTCAGCCGCGCAGGTAACAGCCGATCTTTTAGGGGTGTCATTAATTGCCGGTATTGAGTTTTCCTGCCAGTGGCGTGGGCGAGGCATTCATATCGTTGGTTTAAATATCGATCCTCAATCACTGGTTATTAAAGAGGCAGAGCAATACATGTCTCTGCAGCGAGAAAAACGTGCCGTTGAAATCTCTGAAAAGCTTAGCAAACTTGGGATTAACGGCTCTTTAGAAGCCGCTCGAAAATACGCACCCAGCGAACAGTTGGGCCGCCCGCATTTTGCTCAGTTTTTGGTTGAGGCAGGGCATGCAAAAAATATAGCTCAGGCATTCAAGCGTTATCTTGGCTCGGGTAAACCCGGCGATGTTAAGCAAGTTTGGCCTGAGGTTGCGGTTGTTGTTGATTGGATTACTCAGGCTGGTGGTGTTGCGGTCATTGCTCATCCTTTGAAATATAAGATGACACGCACCAAGTTGCGTGAATTGTGCGATGAATTTAAGTGTCACGGTGGTGGAGCAATTGAAATCGTCAGTGGCGGTCATCAAAGTAATATTGAAACGCGTGACATGGCTGATTTAGCCAATCGCTTTGAGCTTTTAGGCTCCTCCGGCAGTGATTTCCACGCTCCTGGTGCGCCCTGGCAAGAACTCGGGGTGGCGTCACACATTCCGCTGGGCTGTGAGCCCGTGTGGAATGCTTGGCGCTGAGTTACTGCAAATTCTGCTTTAGGTTGTGTTTTTTCACCGATGTTAACCGCAATTAGCCCCAAATTTAGTGAGTAGCTTATTAATCTGGACGATTAAAGCAGCTTAAAAATTAGTTCGATACCGTATTTTAGGAGGGAGTCGATGGCTCAATTTTTTCAGATCCATCCAGAAAACCCACAAGCACGTCTGATTAGTCAGGCGGTAGATATTATTCGTAAAGGTGGTCTCGTCGTTTATCCAACCGATTCAGCCTACGCATTGGGTTGCCATATTGGTGACAAGATGGCTTTGGATCGTATTCGTGCAATTCGCCAACTGGGCAAAGATCATAACTTCACCTTAATGTGTCGCGATCTTTCCGAACTTGCTACCTATTCGCGGGTAAATAATCAGGTGTTTCGTGCGATTAAAGCTCATACGCCGGGACCTTATACCTTTATTCTTTCGGCCACTTCTGAGGTGCCGCGCCGTTTATTGCACCCAAAGCGCAAAACCATTGGTATGCGTGTGCCGGACAATCCAATCGCGTTGGCGTTAATGAATGAACTTGGCGAGCCGTTGATGAGCAGTACGCTCATTATGCCCAACGATGAGTTGCCGTTAACCGATCCATACGATATTCGTGAGCTCTTAGAACATCAATTGGAGTTGGTGATTGACGGTGGTTTCTGTGGTTTGGAGCCTACAACGGTAATCGACTTTACCGAAGATGATCCCAAGTTAGTGCGACAAGGTTTAGGGGATATCTCGGGTTTTGATCTTTAAGCCACAATTTTGAGTGGATTTCGGTGGGACAATCATTCAATGTTTGATGACATCTGCGAACTCGCTATAATGCACGGCCGAATTTCTTAGAAATCCTCAAGGTACAGCTTGCAACTTTCCAACGTAAAAGGCCTATTGTGACTGAAGATCCAGATTTGTTTGGTCACCCAGCTTCGCAGTCCGAGAAACCAGAATCAGAACCCACCAACGAAGACGATTCTGGTCAGGACGCGCTAGAGGTTAATAGCGTTGCAGAGGCTGTAGCCACAGTTGAAGCACATCCTGCTCAAGGTGAGATGCCTTTCGCTATCGTTGCCGGTAAAGCACTGACCGAAGTTCCCAAAGATCTCTACATTCCGCCGGATGCGTTAGAAATCATCCTTGAAATTTTTGAGGGGCCGCTCGATTTATTGCTGTATCTCATA
Source organism: Sessilibacter sp. MAH3 (assembly GCF_054658275.1). NCBI lineage: Bacteria > Pseudomonadati > Pseudomonadota > Gammaproteobacteria > Cellvibrionales > Cellvibrionaceae > Sessilibacter > Sessilibacter sp. MAH3. The sequence continues at coordinate 7,780 of NZ_BAAGIE010000037.1, forward strand.
CGTAAGCAAAATATCGATATACTCGAAATCAACGTAGCTGAGATCACTCGTCAGTACATCGATTATGTACAAATGATGAGCGCATTGCAGTTTGAGCTGGCCGCGGAATACTTGGTGATGGCAGCAATGCTTGCCGAGATTAAATCGAGGATGCTGTTGCCGCGACCTCCCGTTGACGAGGAAGAAGAGGAAGATCCTCGGGCGCAGCTTATTCGTCGTTTGCAAGAATACGAACGCTTTAAACAAGCGGCTGAGGATATCGACGCTTTGCCACGCATTGGTCGTGACGTGCATACCGCTAAGGCATCTGGGCCCAGCAAAAATTTGACACGTCCTGAGCCCGATGTCGAAATGAAAGAGCTTTTATTGGCTTTGTCTGAAGTTCTGCGTCGTGCCGATATGTTTACCAGCCATCAGGTTGAGAAAGAAAAGCTATCAACCCGAGAACGCATGGCTCAGGTTTTGGACAGACTTTCGCACAACCAATTTATGCCGTTTGTGAGTTTATTTAACGTTCGCGAAGGTCGGTTGGGTGTTGTGGTGACTTTTTTGGCGGTAATGGAGCTAATTAAAGAATCCTTAGTTGAAATCATTCAAAATGAGCCGTTTGGGCCCATACATGTTAAGTCGCGAGCGCAATAACGTTGGAAGAATTGCAACTTAAAAAAATTATTGAAGGCGCTTTACTCGCCGCCGGACAACCGCTAGACGAAAAGCGCTTGTTGTCATTATTTGAAAGTGCCGAAGCCGAAGATGTTGATTCGGCAGACGTCACAATAGAAGACATTAAAAAAGTCATCGACCTGATTACGCTAGAATGTGAAGGTCGTGGCTTTGAACTTAAGCAGGTTGGTAGCGGCTGGCGATTTCAGGTCCGCGAAGAAACGGCTCCGTGGGTGAATCGCTTGTGGGAAGAAAAGCCGCAAAAATACTCTCGTGCTTTGCTAGAAACCCTAGCGCTGATCGCTTACCGACAACCCATTACTCGTGGTGATATCGAAGAGATTCGCGGTGTTGCTGTGAGCTCTCACATTATTAAAACATTGACCGAACGCGAGTGGGTTAAGGTTGTTGGGCACAGAGATGTTCCCGGAAGACCGTCGTTGTACGCGACAACCCGAGCATTTTTGGACTACTTTAATTTAAGTAGCTTAGAAGAATTACCGAGTCTGGGTGAATTGGCCGATATCGATCAATTAAATCCCGAATTGGATTTAAATGCAGAGTTGCAAAACATTGACAATGATGACGCTGATCAATCCGACGACTCGACTTCTGATGCGAACGCAGTACCTGAAGTAGATGTTGATGGTGAGCAGAAAGATTCAGATGCAGAACTTGAATCCGATTCCGATGTTCAAGCACCATCGCAAGATCTAGATTCAGAGATAAACGACGTTGCAGCTGCTGAAATTGAATTTGCAGGTGATTTCGCCGACGATTCGCTAGAAGAGCGCGAGTCTGATTATTCGGATGAAGTCATCGACGATACCACCGCTGTTGCTGAAGAAGATCTTGAGCAGCTTGATGATTCCGATACTTCCATCGGAGCCGAAAACCTCCGTGAGGAGGACGAAAACTCTGAGGATGTCGAGGTTGAATCCGATGATTCTCAGCTAGATGAGTTACCGGATGAATCTGAGTCTGTTTTAGACGAATACTTTGCAGAACCAAACACAGACTTTGCGGAGCCAGGCCCAGACCTTGCCGAACCAGACCCAGAAGATAAGTGTTTCGATGACGAACCAACCGATTTAGAGTCTGACGAAAATAATTTGAGCGGTTACGCAGTCAACCGTGCATCATCGTCACTATTTGGCGACGATTCAGATACCGTGGTAGAGGTAGATCAAGATTCAGCCGATACCGTTATTTCAACCGAACAAGATAACGATGAGCTTGTAGCAGAATCCGCAGAAGATGCCGATGATGCGCAGCTTGAAGACTCAGAAACCAATAGCGCCGGAGACACTGTTACTCAAGACAGTGATGAATCCTCTGGTGAATTGGAATCAGCGCCGGAAAAACCCCCGGTTAAATCTTTATTTGATGCTTCTTAATTTTAAGGACTACTGATCATCCCAATGGCAGAAGGCGAAAAAATACAAAAAGTCTTAGCGCGAGCAGGCTTAGGTTCCCGTCGTGAGATGGAACGTGCAATCGTAGATGGTTTGGTCACGGTAAATGGCCGTCCAGCACAATTGGGTGATCGTGTCAGTGATAGTGACAAGCTCCAATTTCGTGGCAAGCTTGTTTCCTCCAATAACGAAAAATCTCCGCTGCGGGTACTTTTGTACAACAAACCCGAAGGCGAAATTTGCTCCAAGTCAGACCCCGAAGGCAGACGAACTGTTTATGATCGCTTGCCGCGTCTATCACAAGGTCGTTGGATTTCGGTTGGGCGCTTGGACTTTAATACCAGCGGACTGCTGTTGTTTACTAATGATGGCGAATTGGCCAATAAACTGATGCATCCTTCATCGGTGATAGATCGTGAATACCTTGTTCGCATACAAGGTGATGTCGATGATGACATGAAGGCACGCTTACTTTCAGGTGTGCTGCTGGACGACGGTGTCGCTAAGTTTACCGATGTTGTCGATGGTGCCGGCGAAGGCCGAAATCGCTGGTTTTACTGTGTGGTCATGGAAGGCCGCAACCGTGAAGTAAGACGACTTTGGGAATCTCAAGGTGTGAAAGTCAGCCGTCTAAAGCGTGTGCGTTACGGTAATATTTTTATTCCGTCACACGTTCGTGTTGGTCAGTGGATCGAGCTTTTACCGAAAGAAGTTGCAGACTTATGTTTGACCGCTGGCATTGAGCCGCCACGCTATAAGCCGTTGGCAACAAAAGAAAAAGAAGCTTATTTGCGCCACAGTCGTAAATTACGCTCAAAAGGCCAACGTCATTAATTGCTTTGATTGAGTTGTTCCGTAAACACTCAATCTTTGGGTAAGCTCTCTCGCAGCTTGAATTTTTACCTTCAAGCCAGCGAGGGCATCTCCGTCTACTGTGATCAAATCAATTAGCAAACACGGTTACGACCGGCTCTTTTCGCCGAATACAAATGCTCATCGGCCTGAATAAATAGCTGATCACTGGATTCAACATTTTTAAGGCTGCCAATGCCAATGCTGACGGTGACCGAAACGGGTTTGTTGTCGGCATTAATGATCAGTCCTTCCACTTCTTTGCGAATTCGTTCTGCAATCACAAGGGCGCCTTGATGGTCGGTTTTCGGGAGAATTGCGGTAAATTCTTCGCCGCCGTAGCGAAAAATCATATCCGTCTCGCGCATTGCCGCCTTGATTGTTTGTGCAACGTCTCTCAGTACGATATCCCCACAAAGATGACCGTAGTGATCGTTTACAGATTTGAAATGATCGATGTCCAAAATCAATAACGACAGATCGTTATTGTAACGATGTGCAAGCTTCAACTCTCTTTCAAACGCTCGACTAAATGCAAAGCGATTATTCACACCGGTCAATGCATCCAAGCGAGCGTTGCGAATGGCTTGCTGATACAAAAGCGCATTTCGCAACGGAAAGTAGAGGTGAGTAAGAGTCTCTTCGATAATCTGTAATTCGAACTCAGAAAACTCTTTTGAGTTGGTTACACGAATCTCACCCAGATTGATATCGTCTACATTAAGCTGGTAAAAGCATTGGTGAACGAGATTGGGTCCTTCGAATTCAAGATTAAATTCAAATTCATCGTAGCGATAAGAGAGTCGGCAATCTGGAATGTAATTTCGGAGATACTCTAATAAATGCGGTAAAATGGCTTCGACTTCGAGGCTCGACTGCAACTTTTGAACAAGCTCCAACACTTTTCCTGTTCTGGCCTGTTCGGATTTGCGTACCAAAGCCGTTATGTTGCGTTTTTTGTAGCCTGTAGATGTATTTGTCGAAGATAGCATATATCTTTCCTTGTTCTCTCTGTGACCCTTTATTGCCGCATTTACTGTTATGTTTTTGGCAAATGGTAAAGAATCGTGTCGTTTCAGAGCCTAAAAGCGAGATTTATGCCACAAACATCTATTTTATAAAGTTCTTTAAAAACATAGGCTTACAGCGATCAAAAGCTGTGTGCTGGAATATTCGACAAAGTTTTGACAACTCACTCCAAATTTTTTCGGCTATTTTAGGTAGTTACACGGTCTTCTCGATCAGAGCGGTCGATTTTTGCCGACTGTGAATTTGTGAGTGTATTTATCATAGTTATTGCGATTCGATTCGCTGGGTTTTGTGCGTGTTTGTTCTTATTTCACCCGGAATAACATTGATGTGGTTCGGGTTTATTGCCTCAGCTGTCATTGTTCTTGCTGCGCTTATATTTGCACCTTGGCGGTCTTTCTTCTCCGTCAGTCATCGAGTGCTGCTTTGGCTTGCGTACTCTGCGATCATGGGATTTGTATGGCTGTTGAAAGTTGAACTGAGTGCAGTGATAGCCGTGCATCTTTCTATGATGTCTGCGGCGGTATTTTTATTTGGCCTGCCATTAGCGATTATTGCCGGTGTTTTTGGATTGGTTGCCGTGCAGCTGGTTATGGCCATCGATCTCCATAACTTGGGTTTAAATTTTTTATTGTCCGTTGCTTACCCAGTGTTTGGAGCCACTATTGCACTGCAGGTTGTGGCCAGAATTCCTTTTAACAATTTATTTGTTTTTATACTTGGCGGCGGATTTTTTGGCGCTGTCTTCACAGTAATTTTTACGGTGATTAATGCTTACGCCATATTTTGGATATTTAATGCGTGGAGCTTAGAAGTTATTTTAGAGGATCACTTTTGGCTTTACGGAATGTCGCTGTTCCCAGAAGGATTTATTAATGGCGCAACAATTTCGACGATTACCGTGTTGTGGCCGGATTTGGTAAAGTCTTACGATGACAAACGTTACCTAGGCGACTGAGGTCTGCCTAAGTAACGTTTAGTCGTTTAGGCGTGGCCAACAACAAAAGTGGGTGATTCTTGCGGAATATCTTCAGGTTCTTCGATTTGAGTCATTGGCAAAATAACCTGAACCGATAATCCACCGTCAGAGGCGTTAGCAGCGATAATTTGGCCGCGATGTAAACGCACGGTACGTTCGGCAATTGCTAGTCCAAGACCATAGCCACCTTTATCACGTGAACGAGCGCTGTCGGAGCGATAAAACGGTTGGAAAATCTTCTCTAGGTCGCCATCGGGAACACCTGGGCCTTGATCGGTGATGGTAACCGCGGCGCACTTGCCATTGTGAACACACTCCAATTTCACAAATACTTTTGAGCCTTCATAGGTGTATCGCACAGCGTTACGCAAAATATTCTCAAAAACACTGGTCAAAATATTCGAGCGAGTTTGAACTAAAATTTCTTCGCAACAATATTTTTGGACGATTTGTACAGACTTGTTATTGGCATCTGTTTGGCAATTGCTCACCAAGTCGGTTAACAATCCACCTAAGTCAATGGTATCGCTCATTTCAAAAGTGTCGCGCTCGGTTACTGGCATCGACAAAATTTGGGTAATGATTTCTTCTAAAGACTCCGTCGCATTTTTGATATTGGTAAGTTCTTTATCAACAGTGCCTTTACTGCGTTGGAAGGCTAACTCTAGGGCAACTTGCAAACGCGCGAGCGGTGATCGAAGTTCATGCGATACGTCTTTAATCAAACGTTTTTGTTGCAACATGGCAATTTCTAAACGTTCAACCATGTGGTCAAAATCACGTGCAAGATCACTGAATTCGTTGTTGCGGCTTCTAAATTGAGGCGAAATGCGTGTTGATAAATTACCGCTGGCAATGCTGCGCGTGGCTTTTTTCAACTTACTTACATCGCTTGAAAGCTTGCGAGCAAATAAATAACAAGCGATTGCACTTAAAAGCAGGCCTGAAATAAACCACGGTACCGCGTTTAGGAAATACACCTTAAAGAAAACGCTGGATTCATCCTGAATATGAGTAATGGCTTTTAATTGTGTACCGTCGGTCAGGGTGACCATGCGACCAACGTTTAAACCCATTTGCGCGGTACGCATATCTTCACCCAGCATACTCACCATCGGCACAAGTGACTGGGGAATAGGGCGCGCTAAAAGATCTTCGTTATTTTCATCAATTAAGAAAATATGCTGTGTGACACGATCTGGACTCATGCGCATAGCAATGCACAAAGACTCCATGTCGTGAGCTGCCACGGTAGAAAGAAGGTCATCGGACAATTTCATTGCCGGAGAAACCGTTTTCTTTTCAGACGAGAAAATAGATAAGGGCGTACGATTGTGTGTACTGTCGTAGACAAGGCCTGAAAACAAGATCAGGCCACACAACGCCCAAAAATAAAGAAATATTTTTAGGTAGAGTTTTGTCATTCTGCTGGCTCAGTAACGGTAAACATATAACCTGCACCACGAACATTGATGATCTGGTCTTTATCGACGCCAATAGACGAAAGCTTTTTCCGTATATTGCTGACATGGACATCAATGCTGCGATCGTATGGCGTTAGTTTACGACTGAGCGCGCGTTCAGTAAGTAGCTCTTTGCTGAGAATGCTGCCAGCCTTTGACATCAACTGGTCGAGAATAGAAAACTCTGCACCGGTGATGTTTAAGGCTTTACCTTGATATGAGCAGCTGCGATTGCCTCGATTGAGGACAATACCGTTCACCTGAATAAAATCTGGGTTTTGATTACCATCTTGCTTTTTGTCTAAACGACGCAAGACCGCATTTATGCGAGCAACCAACTCACGTGGATTGCACGGTTTAGGTAGATAATCGTCGGCACCCATGTCTAAACCAACAATGCGATCAATAGAGTCGCCTTTGGCCGTTAACATTAAAATAGGAACTGAGGAGAAATCGCGTACTTTGTTAAGAACTTCAAAGCCGCTGTGAATGGGTAACATCACATCCAAAACAATAGCATCAAACTTGTGCTGCTTGGCTAAAGCCAGTCCAGCGGCGCCATCGTTAGCGGTTGTGACTTTAAATCCCTCTTCAGTGAGGTACTCTTCTAAAAGATTACAAAGATCCGTGTCGTCATCGACAAGTAGTATTGAGTTCATGGTGCGTATCACTTCGTCAAGTTTACTAATTCCTTTTGTCACCTATTTTGCCCTAGATGCTGAGTTATTTACAGCGCCAGGTAACATTTGATGAACATATTTTAACACTGGCTCACAAAATCGTATGAAAACAGTGATTTTTAATATAAAAAAATTATATTTCAGCTATTGAATATATCAAAAAAGTATCTGAGATGTCAGTTTTATCAGTACCTTTTTTAAAAGACAATTGTGATCAAAAATTCAAGTTAATTTTCGTTTTATTAATACTAAGTTTAGCGGCTGTGGCTGAATACTCTAAAAGTTTCGTATAATTCTTCCTCCGTTTTTGATTTATTTCATTTCTGTAGACTTTAACGGACGAAAACTGTTTTTACCCAGAGAGGACTTGATGGCAAAAATTGGCCTTTTTTTTGGCAGTGACGAGGGTAACACCGAAAACGTTGCTTACCGTATTCAGCAGTGCCTGGGCATCGATAATGTAGATGTGCACGACATCGCCGATGTTACTCAGTTAGATTTCGCAGAATATCCATTTCTAATCTTAGGTATTTCCACCTGGGACTTTGGTCAGATTCAATCCGATTGGGAAGAATTTTGGTCTGATCTCGAAGCCATTGATTTTTCGGGTAAAACTGTTGCTTTATTTGGTTTGGGCGATCAATTTGGTTATGGCGACTACTTTTTAGACGCCATGGGTATGCTACACGACGTGATCGTTGAGCATGGCGCTGATATTGTGGGTTCATGGCCAACTGAGGGTTATGAATTTGATGCTTCTAAAGCTGAGATCAGTGGTCAAAACTTATTTGTTGGCTTAGCCATTGACGAAGATCAGCAGGAAGAACTAACCAACGATCGTATTAACCGTTGGTGTGCAATTATTGCCGAACACTTTCAATTAAAAGGTCCTTTACATCTTTTGAGTTGATACTAATCTAGATGATGGCTAAATCAATTACCTATAAGAACCTCTGATTAACTCAGCCATGATTTAATCAGAGGTCAGAAATTGACAATACGATTTTCAATTTCTTCACAATTTCAATCACTTATCATTTTTGAAATTGGCGGCACATCTCCGTGTCACTGGAAATTCTAGGTTTGCCAGAGTTTGCTATATAAGGCTTCGCAATTTCAATAACCGATCATGATTGAAATTGATGGCATGCGTGTATGCTATTGAAAATCTCTGAGTGAACCGGAGCCTTCTACCAAGGTTTTCATTAAGGTTCTCTACAGATATTTTTTAACGTACGGATTTCTTTTGCTATTTCACCTCAATACCAGCGTTGAAATAGATCTTTTCTCTTAGATGAAAAACAACTGTTTTCGGGATTATTTTCCCCGATGGTTGGAGCTCCTGAACGTTTCAGAAACCGGCCGGATTCGTAGATCAGCCAAACCATAGTGCACTCTTTATTGAATGCACTTGGCTGATTTAACTCGTGAATCTATAGGAAACTCTGATTAACCTAGAGTTTCCAGCGACACAAGGATGTGTCGCCAATTTCAAGAACTGTAAGTGATTGAAATTGTGAAGAAATTGGAAATCGCATTTTCAATTTCTGTCCTCTGATTAAATCAGGGATGAGTTAATCAGCGGTTCCTATAGTTTAATTTGTGATTCTATGGTTTAACGATTTAAAAACTATGGTTTATTGCGTAATCTTCGTTAAGTGCACAGTAGGGGAATGATTACCGAAAACAGCCTGGTAACAACCCAGTAAGGCGCCGTAACTGGCTCAAATAGAATGAATCAAAACAAATACGTATATCGCGTAATTCCACTTATTGAAATTTCTTATTACTAATAAAGTTCACAGCTTTTGTATTGTGTTATAAGTTGATATAAATTTTATCTATTTGTTCGATTTTAAGAAATTAGCTGAATATAGTCGCTCGGGAAGGGTTATGTTTGATAAAAATCCGATTTTTAATCACCGCAGATTCAGGTCTTGGTGGTTACCTTTGTCTGAACGGGCAAAAAAATCGGTTTTAATCTTTTTATGCATGATTGCAACCTTATTGAGTTTCAGCGCACACGCCTCTTATTATGATGAAGTCTATACCATTCAATTAGCGGCCTTTGAAAGTCCAGAAAAAGCAAGCTTATTTATTAAAACCGTTCCGAATCTACCCTTATACTGCCGTACTAAAAGCAATGGATTAGAGGCCGTCTATTACGGCGTTTATCCTAATTGGCAATTTGCCAGTAATCATATCGACGATTACGAGATTTTTAACAGCCTAGGTGCTTATGTACTAAAGCTAAAAGCCGTTAACATGAAACCCTGCGAAAATCTGACTGAACGCTTGGAAAAGCTCAAGCAATTTCAAGTTCTTCCACAAACGGGATTAGAGTCGTATTTAAAGCCCGATATTTATCCATAAATTATTTATTCCTTTCTCATTTTTAAATGCAGCTAAAAATAATGAGTTGCAAGTGTTGATTACCTATCAAATGCATAATTTAGAAGAGGAATATTTTCTGCTCTGCTAAAAGCATAAAATCTTCTTTATTGCGTTGATCATTTAATTCCAGTGCCGAAATCCAATAACAGGCTTACAAGTTCTATGGGTGTTTCTGGTTAACGCCTCCAAGATTCGATCATGGTAATTGTCGTTACCTACAATTCTAAGAATGGGCAATGCATTCGCGTTCCGCTGAAACTCGGGATTAATCGGAGTTGTTCATAGAATATGTTCAAAGGTTTGCAGTACGTTATTTGAGCCAAAATAAACAGAAACACTATTCATGATACGCATCTGAAGGTGGGAAAAATTAGGCGCTTATATAAATCTCTATTGCCAAATTGTCATTTCTACGCGCTCTTGTGCGCATTATTTTCGCAAAGTCACAGTTTTCGCAAAGTCACAGTTTTCACAAAGTCATAGCGGCAAAAAAGTATTGTAAATTAATGTTATTAGAATAAACCATTTCTCTCAAACTCTCGTCATAGCGGTGGTTTTAATAAAATCATCCGTGATTCAAGCAGAAGATAGACATTGAAAGTACGATTTCCAATTACTTCGTGGTTTCAGTTGCTTACAGTTCTTGGTATGGGCGACGGATTTTTGTATCGCTGGAATCTCTGAGTTAATCAGAGCTTTCTTTAAATCTGTAGGTATCTATTTTTTATGGCGCGTTATGTTACTTAGTATTGGCCCGTAATTTGGGCTAATCGCAAGATAACTCGTCTTGGTAGTCGCAAGCGACAACAATTGATTATTGTAAAGCACGGCAAGAGGTTCTGATTGATTCAGTTTTCTCCAATAAAGTGCTGTTCAGACAAAAAAATATAGGAAATTTTATGCGATACAGTGTATTAGCAGCGTTAACCACGTTATCTCTCATGGGTTGCACCCTAGGTGCTGGCGCACCCGATAAGAGTGCCGCTACCGATTACAGCAGTTCCGCAGTAGCGCAAATTTATGACGCCGAAGTCATTAAAAAAGAGAGTGAGCGTCTTAACGCTTGGTTTGATGAAAAATTCGAGCAAAATATACTCCGTAGCCCAATTGGATTGACCTTTTTAGGCCGCTCTGAAAGACAAGGCGAGATCGACGATTTCTCTGAGGCCGCTTTCGAAGAAAATCTAGAGCTAGTCAAAGCCAATCTGGCTGAGCTTGAATCAAGCTTTGATTACAACAAATTAAGTTCAGATGCCAAGGTTTCTTACGATATTTGGGTGTATCAAGCCGAGCAAAACCTAGCTCAAGATAAGTTTTCAGACAACAGCTATGTCTTTGAACAGATGAATGCCATTCATACATTGTTTCCGCAAATTTTGATTTCTTTCCAGTCCGTTCAATCGCAAGAAGATATGGAAAACTACGTATCGCGAATAAAAGAAACGGGTCGTGCGTTAAATCAGCTAGTCGATTTTTCAATGAAGGTCGCGAAAAAAGGCGTTCGTCCACCGTATTTTGCCTTTGATGCTGTTATTGAAGAATCTACCGCGATTATTACCGGCGCACCTTTCACCGAAGGCGAAGATAGTGATGTTTGGGCGAGTGCTAAATCAAACATTAATAAATTGTTAGAAGACGGAAAAATTGATCAAAAAACTGCCGATTCATTAACCGAAAAAGCCAAACAACACCTGATCAACGATTTTAAACCTGCCTACGAGCGTTTAATTGCGTGGCAGAAAAAAGATCGAGTGAATGCCAGCGAAAAGGCCCACGGTGTTGGTGCATTACCCAATGGTAAAGCCTACTACAACGAGCGATTGGCCAACCAAACAACCACCAATCTAACGTCTGATGAAATTCACGAAATTGGCTTGAAAGAAGTTGCACGTTTACGTGGAGAAATGGAACAAGTTAAAACTGAATTTGGCTTTGAAGGTTCTCTTGCCGAATTCTTTGTATTTCTTCGCACCAACAAAGACGACGAACGACTTTATTACCCAAACACAGATGAAGGTCGCCAAGGTTATCTAGACGACGCAACCGCTGCCATCGACAATATAAAATCGTTACTGCCAGAATACTTTGGCATTCTGCCAAAAGCCGATATGGTGGTAAAACGTGTGGAATCTTTCCGCGAAAAAGACGGTGCTGCTCAGCATTATTTCCCACCAACGCCAGACGGTAGCCGCCCAGGTGTTTATTACGCGCATTTATCCGATATGACCGCAATGCCAAAACGCGAGCTTGAAGTTATTGCTTATCACGAAGGCTTACCGGGTCATCACATGCAAATTGCCATTGCCCAAGAGCTTACCGATATTCCAGTGTTTAGAACTCAAACTGGCTTTACCGCCTACACCGAAGGCTGGGCACTGTATTCTGAGAAATTAGCCACCGAAATGCCCGGCACCTACGCCGATGCCTTGTCTAATTTTGGCCGTATTGGCTCAGAAATGTGGCGCGCTATTCGATTGGTTGTTGATACCGGATTACACGCAAAAGGCTGGACAGAGCAACAAGCCATTGATTATTTCAAGGCAAATTCCGCTATTACGGAGGCACAAGCCGTATCGGAAGTTCGCCGTTATCTGGTCATTCCCGGACAAGCCACCAGCTATAAAATTGGTATGTTAAAAATCCAAGAACTTAGAGCCAAAGCCGAATCAAAGTTAGGCGATAAATTCGATATTAAAGCGTTTCACGATGTTGTTCTAGGTGGTGGCGCGGTACCTTTATCGGTACTTGAGCACATTGTTGATACTTGGATTGAAACTCAGAAAAAAGCCTAGGTTTTATTCTTAATTGTTAACATGAAAACTCTCAATGCTTAACGATTCCTATAAAAAGTATTGAGAGTTCAAACCTCCAATAAGTTAATTGGAGGTTTTTTTATATAAAATTCGTTAAGGCGACTTTAGGAACCTCTGATTAACTCATCCTTGATTTAATCAGAGGACAGAAATTGAAAATGTGATTTCCAATTTCTTCACAATTTCAATCACTTACAGTTCTTGAAATTGACGACACATCCTTGTGTCGCGAGAAACTCTAGGTTAATCAGAGTTTCCTTTAACTAATTCAGAGTCTTTTTAACGCTATTTAATCGCCGTAAAAACCGCTCTTTTGGGGCGAGGGTGTCCTTCTGCAGTTTTACTGTGATCATTCGGGTCTAAAAATTGTTCCAAAGAATGGAATTTCATCCACGGAGTTTGGCGTTGCTCTTCAAAACTGGTTTCATTCAAATCCACCAGCTCAATTGATTTAAAGCCCATTTTCTTTAACCAAGAGGCTAGGGTTTCGGGCGTGGGAATAAACCACACATTGTTCATCATGGCGTAGCGTTTTTCTGGCACAAGGCTATAACCGAATTCGCCATCAACCACTAATGTTTCTAGAACCAATTGCCCGCCGTTTTTTAATGCATCTCGTAATTCTTTTATATGATCGAAGGGTGATCGGCGATGATATAAAACACCCATACTAAATACGGTGTCAAACGCATTTAATTCACTGGGTACGGCTTCCATAGGTATGGGTAAAACATGTACCGGAACTTTGCCGATAAAATGTTTGATCATTTCAAACTGCACCACAAATCGCGGTGAGGGATCAATGCCAATGACACGTTTTGCGCCCTCGCCATACATCCTCCAACAGTGATAACCGCTGCCACAACCCACATCCAACACCGTTTTATTCTTCAACGGTAATATGTGTGGCAATACACGATCCCACTTCCAATCAGAGCGCCATTCGGTATCTATGTGTGTACCGTGGACGTGAAAAGGGCCTTTACGCCAAGGAATTAAATCCGCTAAACGATCGTGAATTTCTTGTTGAATTTCTGGCGAGCAATCACCATTTTCACCAATAAATACACCGTTTTTTAAATCAGTAAATTCGCTACTAACTTTTGGTAAGGCGTACAAAGCCTTTTTCCATTCAGTGAGATCACCAAAACGTTGTTCACTTAAGCCGCTGGCAACTTGTTCGGCAATTACATCGGCCCAAGCTTGCAGTTCTGTATTTTGCAGTTCGTTAATTAAATCTTGGTAGTGTTCAAGCATGAGTCGTGTTTATAAATGAGTCGTTTTTTGTGCAATCATTGAGGCAAAGTTAAAACACTGAAACCAAACGTCAGCATCATCAAAGCCCGAGCTTTTAAGTCGTTGGCGATGTTGGCTTAATGTCTCAGGAATTAATACGTTTTCCAGCGCCTCGCGTTTTTGAGAAATTTCTAAATCGCTGTAACCATTAGCGCGTTTAAAATCGTGATATAGATCAATCATCAACTGGTTGTGACGCTGATCTTCAAAGGCAATTTTTTCCGATAAAATTAATACGCCACCGGGATTTAAACCCTGATAAATGTTGGCGAGTAATTTATCGCGCTGCTGTACCGGAATAAATTGCAAGGTAAAGTTCAAAACAACGATCGACGCGTTTTTTATTTCGATACCATTAATATCGTCACACACCAATGTCACAGGCGTAGCACTGTGGTCTCTGGCCATCATCTTTTGGGCACGTTCAATCATCGCTTGTGAATTATCGACAGCGATAATTTCGCAGCCCCGCTCACCAATATTTTGTCGTATGGCCAACGTGGCTGCCGCTAGAGAACAACCCAGATCGTAGCAATTTGAATTTGCTTGCACATATCGACTGGTGAGATCGCCAATCATGCCGATAATTGTTAAATAACCAGGCACTGAGCGCTTGATCATGTCAGGAAATACGTCAACAACAGCCTTATTGAACGCAAACTTATCGATAGCCGCCATCGGATTGGCGAAAACGGTATCTGTGTTCGCGCGATTGTCGGGATCTTGAACGTGATCGTTTGGCATTGATTTCCAGTGCAATTATGTCTGTCTGAGTTAATAAATGGCGGAATTCTAATGTTTTAGACATCCGCTCGCCAGTGGCATGTGAACCGGTTGTCATTCTAGCGTGATTGAATTCTACCGAATTGTTAAGTCGAGACTAAACTTGTACTGAAACCTATTTGCTTAGACTGTATTGATATGCCAATAAAATCCGACGGCCCGCTTGATATTTTGATCGTTGATGACTTCGAGGGATTCCGCTTTGCGTTAATGCGTATGCTCGATAGCTTGGGAGCTGCGCAAATTGACACCGCTAACACCGGTGAAAGTGCCATTCGCATGTGCCGTTCACGTAACTACAAAGCGATTATCGCCGATTACAATTTGGGTGCCGGGAAAACCGGTTTGCAAGTGTTGGAGGCCCTGCGTTTTCATAAAATTCTGCATCATCAGCAGGCTTTTATGCTGGTCTCGGCCGAAAATACCAAAAATGTTGTCTTAGCCGCAGCCGATGTTGAGCCTGATGCGTACCTTACTAAGCCCGTTACCGCCAAGAGCCTGCAACAACGGCTCAGTAAAATATTACAGCAACGATTTTTGCTATCGCCGTTGTATCAAGCGCTTGAGTCGGAAGATTCGTCAGCGGTCATTGAGTTTTGTAAGGAACATATTCGCAAAAAAGGCCAGTATTCGCCCATTTGCCAAAAAATGTTGGGTGAAGCTTTAATCAACGCTGGAGATTTAGATGAGGCTCATCATCTCTACCAATCCGTGTTGGCGCAAAGAGAGTTAGACTGGGCCATATTAGGCTTAAGTAAAGTGAATATGGCCAAAGGTGAGGGTGATATCGCCGAGAAAAAAATTGGCGATTTTTTACAGGTCAATCCTTTCTTTATGCGAGGTTACGATTTTTTATCCAACCTTTATGAATCGCAAGAGCAATTTCTTAAGCAACAAGAAGTTTTGCAAAAAGCTGTACAGATATCACCACTGGCGTTATTGCGACAGCAGAAATTATTAGAGGTTGCATCCGACAATCATGATTATCTGGTTGCCGCTCAAACGGGTAAACGGGTGGTGCGATTAGCACAAAATTCGGTTTATTCAGATTTAAATCAATTTGTTTTGTATTCTCAAAATGCGGTGAAATACGCACAACAAGTAACAGAATCTAGCGAAGATTTTTGTGAAGATTCGCAAAAATATTTAATGAATAAAATCGGTCAATTAAAAATTGATAATCTTCAACACGCCACTACCAATTGTGTATTAGCACAATTAAATAGCGCCCAAAATAAGATGACTGAGGCAAATAATTTGGTTCAAGAGTCTGAAATGTTAATTGCAACAGTGGCAGAAGAAGATGTTTCACTAGACTTTGAACTTGAGTATGTTCGAGCGTTAAAAGCAACTTCTGAAAAACAAAAAGCAACTGAGAAACTTAATTTTCTTGTGAAAAAATACGCGAAAGACGACGACGCTCTCGCAAAAATTGATGACTTGTTGGATGATCCTGTTAGCAAGAAAAATACTCGCTACATCGCTGAAATTAACCGTCGCGGCATCGAAGCTTATCAAGCAAAAGAATATCCCACTGCTATTCAACAATTTTTGCAAGCTCGACGTTTATCACCCAATCACATCGGCGTAAATCTCAACTTAATTCAGGTTATGGTTGAAGATGTAAAGCATCATGGTGTGCGTCAAGAATACGTAGAAGATATTGAAAAATCGTTATCTAAAGTTAGAACTCGGATCTCTAAATCTGACGCTCAATTTGATCGCTTAAGAGCCTTAGAAAACGAAATTCATCAGTTACGTTTATTCGATAAAAAACCGGTTTAATGACTATGAATGTAAAGGCCAACTCTGATGCTAGCACTGAGGCAGATTTTTCATTAGCGCTTGCAGTCAGCGTGCATGATATGAAAAATTCCATGGGAATGTTGATGGCGTCGTTAGATGAAATTTTTTCTTACGATAAGCAGACATTACCCGTGGAGTTAAAAAAACAACTCGCAACCGTGCAATACGAAGCCTCAAGAATTAATGTAGATTTGGTGAAAATATTGTCAGTGTATCGGTTGCAGCATAATCGCTTACCAATACACATTGATAATTGCTTTATTGCTGAATTATTAGAGGAACAAGTTCTTAGAAATCAAAATTTAATTGATTCCGAAAACATACACGCTCAAATAGTGTGCGAAGCAGATTTAACAGGTTTTTTAGATGTTGATCTGGTGGCAAGTATTATCAACGATGCACTGATCAATGCATGTCGATACACAAAAAATGAAATTTTGGTTGGCGCCGAAGCCATTCAAGGCTATTTGCACATTTACGTTGCCGATAACGGTTCAGGATTTCCCGAAAAACTATTGCACAGTGATCGCGAAAACGTTTTCGAAAAGGATTCTCTTGATCGTACCCATTTGGGGATTTATTTTGCCGAGAAAATTGCCGCTATGCACCGTCACAATGGGAGTGTTGGCTATATTAAATTAACCAACAGCGAAATGCTCAGCGGCGGATTATTTTCGTTGTATTTGCCTATGTAGGTTTTATACGCAATATATTTAAGAGAACCTCTGATTAATTCATCCATGATTTAATCCGACGACAGAAATTGACAGTGCGATTTCCAATATCTTTACAATTTCAATCACCTACCGTTCTTAAAATTGACGACACATGCTTGTGTCGTGGGAAACTCTAAGTTAATCAGAGTTTCCATAATATTCTTAGAGCTTGATTTACAACACTGCCTTGCGAGGATGATAAATCCGGTTTAATAGCAATTTCATACCCTCAGAAAAGCTTACTATCAATGGCTTGTTGAAAAAATTCTTCCAGCGATGTTTTTAGGTCGCGATAATTTATGTTAAAAGCCTTTGTAGCCTTGCTGTTATCCGCCTGCCAAGGATAATCTACATTTTTACTGATCATTTCTCGCGTTAATGTGTTATCCACTATAGGCCCAACTAACCATAATAACCATTTTGGTAAACACGATTTTGGAATTGGATAACGTGTACCGTATTTCTCCAGTAATAATCGTGTCATGGCGTAGGTGTCGGTGCTGTAGGCACAAGCGATGTAACGTCCATGAGCTGATGGCGTGAAGCCGGCTTGAAGGTGAATTTCGGCAACATCTCTAACGTCGATCAAACCCAAACCCCACTTGGGTGCACCGGATTTTAATTTACCGGCGCCCAGTTGTTTGATGATATTAAAACTTTCTGAGGTGGCATTCGGATTTATTCCTGGGCCAATAACTAACGACGGATTAACGGTTATCAAATCCCAGCGCGATTGAGCCTTGGCAATTTTCCACGCTTCTCGCTCTGCCAGTGTTTTTGAGTAGGCGTAAGGATTATGAGATTCTGATGCCGTGGTGTTCCAATGTTCTTCGGTGAGTGTTTTGTTGGGAATGGTTTGTAAATCGATATTATCACCGTAAATAGCCGCGCAACTGCTGGTAACAACAACGCGTTTTACACTTTCTGTGTAATTAGCTTCTTCTAAAACATTACGTGTTCCTAATAATGCCGGTTCGATAAGATCCCGTTTGGGATTGTTAACTTTCAACATAAAAGGCGAGGCTGTGTGATACACCAGTTCGCAGCCTTTCATAGCCTGAGCATAAGATCCCGGTTTTAATAAATCTGCTTTAAAATACACAATGTTGCCGCTGGTTTGTGCGGCAATTTCGTTAAGGTATTTAAGCTTCTCTGGGTTTTCTGGATCTCTAACGGCTGCGTGAACGGTGTGTCCTTTTGCTAGTAGTTTTTTTACTAGATGCCCGGCAACATATCCGGTAGCGCCAGTGACAAGAATAGGGCTGTTATTATTAATGTGTGTCATGGCAGGTCTCGTTTATTGAATAGTACTGGCAGACGTTTGGACGCTCTGATTAACTCATCCACGATTTAATCAGAGTTCTCTTTTATTGAAATTATAGAGAACTTAAAAAAACCGTACCTTTAATATCTGCCCGTCGATCTCATTAGGCATAAGCCAATTGGAGTTTACTAGAGATATTATTCCATACAATAAAAAAAAGGGCCGTAAGGCCCTTTAGTATTCAGTTATTTGATTACGCAGTAACGAGAGTGCTGGCAATTTGGCGACGCTCTACATCGACGTTAGTAATTTTTACAGTAATTAACTGATCAAATACAAATTCTTGATCTTCAACTTTTAATGTTAGACGATCGGGATTAAATTCTATTTTTTGTTCTTTGTCTTTGCGATCGCGCAATTGTACAAATGTTTCAACACCATTTTTGTTCAGTCGAACACCAACACCTTGACTGGTGATCATAGATACTTGTCCTTCAAATTCTTGGCCGACAAAATTGTTCATGTATTGGCAAATTAACCATTGCTCTAATTGACGACAGGCATAGCGACCTTCGCTGTTTTGTTCTTTTAGGGTTGTTAATTGCGCTTCGTTGATGGACTCGGCTTTATAGAAACCTAAGGAGTTCTTAATAATAATGTGGTTGTAAAGATCGTTAAAACGACGAATAGGCGAAGTAATATTGGCGTAGTGGCTAAAACCTAAACCTAGGTGCGGTTTAACTTCAAAGCTTAATTCGCTCGGACGCAATTGACGCTTTAACACAGCTAACAAGGTGGATTTGTCGTCTTGATGTTGCAAATCAGAGATTAATTTTTGGTAGCTTGCAAGCGATTGAATATCGCCAATGTCTGCATCTTCACCCAGATCTGAAGCCAACAGCTTATTCACTTGTTGTAGACGATCTTCTCTAAAACCTGCGTGTGTTGAGAACAGCCCAGCAAGGTTGTGTTGTTCTAAATATTGTCCAGCTACAACGTTGGTCACCAACATGGCCTCTTCAACCACTTTTTGCGCGCTGTTGCGATCGACACGAATAATATCGCTTATTTTTCCAGCTTCATTTAATTTGTATTCGTAGTCTGGGCGCTCTTCCATGACTAAGGCATTTTTTTGGCGATATTCAAATCGAGCATTCGCAACTGACTTTAGAAGAGATAAAGATACTTTAACTTCATCGCTAAGGTCGTTCGCTTCTTCAGCGCCGTCCAAAATGCTACTGACAAAGTCATAACTGAGCTTTGCGTGTGAGCGAATGGTTGCTACAGCGAATTCGTAATTATCGACACTGCCGTCGGAATTAATGGCCAAAGTAATTACCAGTGCTGGACGATTTTCTTGGGCTACCAGCGAATAACTGTCTTCTGATAATTCGTTGGGAATCATCGGCGCCGAATTACCGGGGAAATAAATGGTTTGCCCACGCGCTAAGGCTTCTTGGCCCAGTGGACTCTCCAAATTGATACCCGAACTCGGATCAGCAATAGCAACCACTAGCTTCCAACCGGATTCCGTAGTTTCTGCAAATAGCGCATCGTCCATGTCTTTGGTTGATTCAGAATCGATGGTAACAAATGGAATGTGCGTTAAATCTACGCGTTGTGGCTCTTGCAAATCAAATGGTTGCGGGTTTTCTTTTAGACTTTCTAACTGTTTAAGGTGGGCTTCGTTCCAAGTGTCACGCAATTGAAACTTATTAATAATGTAAGTTCGTTCAATACTTTGGTCGTCACGACTGCCAATATGTTCGATAACCTTGGCCTGTGCTTTACCATCCTCAAATGGGTGGTGAGTAATTTTACAACGCACATAATCGTCGTTTTTAGCTTTACCGCGACCTTTCGGCGGTAAGAACACCCAACGGCTGAAGAAGGGCACATCGGGTACAACAAAATGGCCTTTACCTTTTTCTAAATAAGTACCAACAAACTCTTTTAACTCCGACTTAATCAACTTCTCAAGCTGTGCTTCCAATTGGTCTTTATCATTGGTGCTTAAATCAACTTCTACTCGGTCACCGGGGAAGACACGATTCATTTGGTCTGGGTCGAGGAAGGCTTCGCGTTCGTCATCAAGTACAACAAATCCGTATCGGCCTTTTGTTCCTCTTACAGTACCTTGAGCCAGGTTTTTAGCGGCGCGAATACTGTGCTTTAGTTGAGACAGTTGATTAAGAGCATCGGAATTTAACATTGGGATTGCTTTTCGTTGAGGTGAAATAAGGAGTTATAGCGCTGGGGCATATTCTCTGGCGTTAAATTTTGCGCGCATAATACCAAAATCGAAGCATGAAAACAGGGCGTTTCGCCCGGTTAATAACTCAGGTTTAGTGAATCTTTACTAAAATCAGCTCGAATTGCTGAAGATTAATACAATCCATGCAAAACGCAGTCGCTTTAATAATTGTGCAAAAGACGTTCGTAAAAGTGTCATAAACCGATTAAATTTACGGCAAATTTACGGCAAATTTACGAAAGTTCAGATCACACTTTAATCTTCTCTGACGACACCCGTATAATCACCGATTTCATTCTGTTTAGAGTTTCAGGAAACCCTTATTCCATGACCGTTCGTACTCGCATAGCACCTTCTCCTACTGGCGATCCGCACGTAGGTACCGCTTACATCGCCCTATTCAATCTGTGTTTCGCTCGCAGCCACGGCGGCCAATTTTTGCTGCGTATTGAAGACACCGATCAGGTTCGCTCAACCTCAGAATCTGAACAGGCAATATTTGATAGCCTACGCTGGTTGGGTCTAGATTGGGATGAAGGTCCAGACGTTGGTGGCCCACATGGCCCGTATCGTCAAAGTGAACGTCGCGAAATTTATCAAAAATACGCCCAACAATTATTGGACTCCGGACACGCGTTTCGCTGTTACCGAACCCCAGAAGAATTAGACGAACTGCGAGAAGCACGACGCGCAGCCGGTGGTTTTGCGGCACTGAAACCCAGCGAGCTGAAACTATCCGACGAAGAAGTACAACGTCGCGAAGCTGAAGGCATGCCCTATGTGGTGCGAATGATGGTTCCAGAAGGTATCGGCCCATGTCCAATCGACGACATGTTGCGCGGCACCATCGAGTTAGACTGGGGCCAAATCGACGCCCAAGTTTTGTTGAAGTCTGACGGCTTACCAACTTATCACTTGGCAAATGTGGTTGATGACCATCTAATGGAAATTACCCACGTTATCCGTGGCGAAGAGTGGATTAACTCAGCACCCAAACATAAGTTGTTATACCAATACTTCGGTTGGGAAATGCCAACGTTGTGCCATTTACCGCTATTGCGTAACCCCGATAAATCAAAACTCAGTAAGCGTAAAAATCCAACCAGCATTTGGTATTACCAACGCATGGGATATTTACCAGAAGCGTTACTGAATTATTTGGGTCGTATGGGCTGGTCTATGCCCGATGAGCGTGAAAAATTCAGTCTTTCTGAAATGATGGAAGCCTTCGATTTAACGCGCGTTTCTTTGGGGGGGCCAATTTTCGACGTAGACAAATTAAGCTGGTTAAACGGCCTTTGGATTCGCGAAAACTTCTCAACCGAGCAATTGGCATCACGTTTACAACAGTGGGCGTTAAACCAAGACAATCTATTAAAGGTATTGCCACACGCGCAAACACGCATGAATACCCTCAGCGACTTTATGCCGCTGGTCGCGTTTTTGGCATCGGGTCAATTGACCATTACCAGTGACAGTTTTAAAGAATTAAAACTTGAAGAAGACGATCTAAAACGCGTATTGCAATTTGCCTTATGGAAGCTTGAGGCTCTGCGTGTTTGGGAACGCGATGAACTGTTTAATACCTTAAAAGGTTTAGCCGATGCCATGGGTATAAAAATGAAGGACTTTTTAGCGCCTTTGTTTATTGCCATCGCAGGTACCACCGCGTCTTTCTCGGTGTTTGATTCTATGACTCTGCTTGGTCCAGACATGTCGCGCGCAAGGTTACGACATGCACTTAATGTTGTTGCTGGTGAACTGGGTAAAAAACAACTGAAAAAACTCGAAAAAGAATACGCCACATTGCCGTAACCTAATGTTTTAACGATTACCTACACAAAATGCATCGCCGCCACAGTGACCAACTTGCCGCTGTGGCGGCGTTTTTATAACCACTTTTCTTTTGTAACTTCTCATCACTCGCCGGTTCCTATCACCAATTCCTATCAATAGAAATCTTTGATGAACTCATCGACGATTTAATCATAAGACAGAAATTAAAGATGTGATTTGCAATTTTTTCGCAATTTCAATCACGAGCAGTTCTTGAATTTGGTGACGCATCTCTGCGTTACTGTGTACTCTAGGTTAATTGGAGTTACCAATAGGAACCTCTGATTAACTCATCCATGATTTAATCAGAGGGCAGAAATTGAAAATGCGATTTCCAATTTCTTCACAATTTCAATCACTTACCGTTCTTGAAATTGGCGACACATCCTTGTGTCGCGAGAAACTCTAAGTTAATCAGGGTTTCCTATACATAAAATTCCTAAAAATCTGTATTTCTGTCGTTTTAATTTCCAATTTTAATAACACTTATTTCTATATTCAAAATTCTATTGATCTAAACAGAATTTATCTTTGTTGGTCCGGCTATTTTTAGAGCTTTTGCTATTGTTAATAATACAGCAAGTCCTGATTAAGCTCGGTTCTAAGCCATATAACCTTGCGTTACCCGTAGTTCAGGTTGAGAGAGTTTTTCGTAAAAATACATTCCGAATAATGATTGATCGACATAACAAAGGTTTTTTATTGGTGTTTCTAAAGCAAGTGATAGCACATTTTATAAAAACGTATTTCCTGACAGAAAAACAGAGAGCTTCGACACAATATGATTTAACTGTAAACGAAAAAAAATTGAAGTCTGCTAATGAGCTAACATTAGAGGCTATTTTTATAAGTAAACGCTTATTGGTGTATGCGACACTCGCTGGCAGTTCACAGGTTTATGCATTAGGCTTAGGTGATATAAATGCCAAAGCGGAACTTGGCAAATCGTTACAAGCTTCTATTACATTAATTGGTAATGATGTTGATATTGATGATATACAAGTCAGGCAACTAACGCTCAGAGAAGCGCAGCAACTGGGTTTGTCCGAAATCTATCAGTATTTTCCTTTGTCGGTAGAATTAAAACCTAATATCAATTCGGTTGAGGTCTATTTACAATCCAAACAAATTATTCGTGAACCTTTCATAGAATTTGCCATAGAGTTGGCTTGGCCCAATGGTAATGTTTATCGCGTTTACACGGTATTACCCGAGACACCTAACGTATCGATAGAAACTAATCTTGCAAACAACACCGCTGAAATCCAAAGCGATAAAACGGCTAATACTGGCAATAATTCAACGAAAATTAATGATACAAAAAACACCGAGAATTATTCGGATTTTCAAGATAGTTACGTTGTTCGTCCCGGTGATACTGTTAGCTTAATTGCTCGCAATTGGGGGCGTTACACTGAAAAATCCAGCCAAAGTTTAACCTTACGTGCAAGCCAATGGCTGATAGAGAACAATCCACAAGCTTTTATTAATGGCGATCCATCAACATTGTCTGTTGGTACAACACTTAATTTGCCAAAGCTTGAATATTTTTATCCAGTTGATATTCACGCATCTGGTGAAAAAGACGTTGCTGGCCTAACTCGACGTTCGATAGTTGAAACTCAAGCTGCCAAAAAAATAGTCTCGCAAGAGAATAATAATACTGATATCGCAGCACTTAATACTTCCGCTATTGAATCTCGGGTAAGATTATCGGCCAAAAGCGAGCAAGATGTTTATGCGTTAATTGAAGATAAAGATTCGCGGCTGAACACAAATAACTCAGAGTCCACCGCCGAACGAATTTTGCGTTTACAAAGCCAAATAGATTCTGCCGCAGAAGAAATTGCCCGACTAACACGGGAAAACGATTATTATCGTCAACGTATTGAACTCATTGAAAATGGCGGTATGAAAGAATTGCTGGAACGGGTTTTAGCATTACAAGAGCAACAAATAGCAAGTTTTCAGCAAAGGGCGACTGTTGATACAAGTGTTTCTAGTGAAGATGCAATATCTGTAGCTAATAACGTGCAAACAGAAAGTTCGTCAACATTAAATAGGTTGAATTTACCCGCAAACAATAACGGCTCAGTGACCGAGAGCGAACAAAATCAATGGTATTTATCGGGTTGGTATTTTTTTGCCGTGGCTTCTCTGGTGTTTATGTTGTCGGCAATATTATTTTTAAAAAGGAAGCGCCCGAACGAAATTGCGCAAGACAACAACTCAGATGCACAAAACCCAATAATAGAAGAAATTAGTCATTCAGACGTTGGCATTAATTTAGCGAATTTGGAAAATTCGACTTCAATTACAGAGGAAAAAAAATATACCGAGCAGGCAGAGCATTACGTAAAAAATTCGCCGACTTCCGACACGCCTCATGTAAATTCGAACTGCATAGAATCTAAGCAGACGGGTGATAATACTCAGACCACACCAAAGAATACTTTTGAAAAATCCTCAATAGCTAACAATACAAGCTTTGCTAGTAATACTTTTTTTGCAGATAAAACTTCGGAAAAAATGCGAGCTGAAAAATTATCAGGCAATTATAACTTGGGTGAGATAGAAGCGGTATCTGCCGAAAAGCTGATTCCATTTCACTCCGAAAAGTTTCCAGCAGATGTTTTTAACGATTATGATCCTCTGCAAAAAATCAACGTTACCAGAGATTTCATCAAAAAGCAGAAGTTGGATGAAGAATCACAAAAGAAAAAAGCCAACGCGAGCACATTTAAAGACAATGTCGTCGATACTATTGATACAAACCTCGATGAGCTAGAAGCGCTTCTTCCCGAAGAAGAGTTGATCATTAATGCAGACTCTCTGCCCAAAAATTTAATGAATTTGGAAGAGATCGACGGCCCAGAGTTTCAACTTGATCAAGAACTGTTGGATGAACTGGCGTTAGCCGGTCAAGAAGCAAAATCTGCATCAAAAGATAGGCAAGACTTAAAAGAAATAAAGGAAACAGCGGAATTAACTATCGATGACAATTTAACGATTAAATACCTCGATGATTCCGACATGATTGCAGAGCATTTAGACTGTTCTGAATCGCTGCAAGGCCTCGATGATTTAGATCAACTCATTTGTAGCGAAAAAAACGCTATACGCGTAGAAGATAAAAAAGCTAACGAATTTTATTCTTTTGGTGACGATATTTCTCCAGAAAATGACTTGCTTGAAATTGATGGAGATTCATTGAGTGACAAGGTAAAAACTGCTCTAATGAAAGAAATCGATTTTTATTTAGCCATTAATAAACGGGATAAAGCACAAACCCTTTACGAACTATTGCTGGAGCAATACCAAGGCGATGATATTGATCAGTTAGGGGTTAGGCTGCTTCAGTTTGATCAACGTTTTGGCAGCTAATAAAAATACTCAGTAATATAACTGGTCATAAAATACGGTATTCAATACATATTATCCCCACAATTTGGGTAAATAATGATGTGAAATTAATACTTTATCTTGGTGTCGATGATCGTTAAATATAAATCTTTTCTAAGTTTCTCTCGCGGTATACCCACAGCAAATTCTATAGGTACAACATACTCGGCGGGTGGAATGGGTCCTTTGTAATCGTTTAACCATTTCCATATATTGTTTTGTTTGACTTTAAGCGGTGGTCGCTCGTCTTTGTAACAACCGTTTTTAATCATTAAATCAATGGCAAGATTTATCTTTCTCGCCAATTGAGTTTGGCCTCCAGCCTTTAAAATGGCTGTTTCCAACGCATATCTGCTCATTGACCCTCCTTGGTGTGATTCTTAAACGTTACAGTATTGAATAAGAATACCCATATTGTGGTTTAAAGGTCAAGCTAACTAAGGGTTGGTCGAATTACTCTAAAAGTAGTACATTACGCCGATGAACTACGGCGAACGACTCAAATACGCTCGAAAACTGCGCGGATTATCTCAATATGAGTTATCCGACAAATCGGGTGTCTCTCAACAGGCTATTTCCTCCATGGAAAGCTGCAAGCGCGGCGTTTCAGGTGCAACCTTTAGCTTGGCGTCATCATTATCCGTCGATCCCGAATGGTTGGCGCTCGGCAAAGGCGAGCCGGAGACTAAACGTGAGTATGGTAACGAACGTGTTCCCATTATTCGTTGGAATCAAATCGATGCCTTCATTGCCGGTAACTCTGTCGAAATTGAGTCCTATTTGCAGGAATATTTACTAGAAGGGCGCTCATTACTCGGTTTGCCGTCAAACGGAATCGTTAGCTTTAACGAACCACTTGGCGCGCGAATTCGCCAAATATTGGTTGTTGATTATTCAAAAGCAAAAATTGAAAACCAGTGGCAAAACCTTCCTTTCCTAACACCTCTAGAATCGCTGGCCATTGTATCGGCTCCTGAAAAAGGGCCGACCGTAAAAGTCTTAGCACCTAACGGCCAATCGGTATGGTTAGATGATCCAACCGGCCGCGATGAGCAGCAAGAATACAATCCTTATACCCACAAAATACTTGGCGTAATTGTCGGAATCGTCACACCGATCGGCCGATAGGCCAATAACAAGTAGAAATAGGCGACAGAATTGTGTGCAAAACCGCAATTGTGTTCATTCTATTTGACTAAACGTTACGAGTATGATTTATTTGCAACCACATTATGAGTTATAAGGTTAAGTCTTGTGGTCATCGTGTTACGATCTAGTTTTGGCTCGCTTTTTTACATGTGTTTACCAAAGCGTATTAACAATCACATAAATAGATAATTATAAGAATGCCGAAAAATAGTTTGCAGCGGTATTTGTATATTTATTAACACAATTAAAGCTTCAATTAATAACATTGATATCAAATAATATTGATCACGAATTATGATTTACAAACATCGACCACATTTAAAATAAAGGAACCTCTGATTAACTCATCGATGATTTAATCAGAGCGCAGAAATTGAAAATGCGATTTCCAATTTCTTCACAATTTCAATCACTTACCGTTCTTGAAATTGGCGACACATCCTTGTGTCACCGGAAACTCTGGGTTAATCAGAGTTTCCTAAAATTTATTTTTTGAATGCTTAGACCTTGACGAATTGATTACCCAGATCAAAAGGTCGAAATTATCAAAGTGTTCAGCCAAGATTACTCCACAATTATTGGCTTAATGACATTATTTTCTGCTTTGTATTTCCCTTATTTAAATGCAATACATTAATAAAATTACAGATAGGAACCTATAATGGAAACAGTTTGTAAAAATTCTGAATCAGATACTTACGTTTCAGGCGCGGTTGAAGAATATCTTAAATTAAGCAGAGACATGTCGAACAACTTAAAAATGATTGAAAATAAAATGCGAAATCATTTAGGTGATTTTTTCGACCTAACCATGTCCGATCTTATTGAAGAAGCTTGGCAAAAAACACCAGAAGACGACGGCGACATAGCTGCAACGTTAATGGTAATGTCCTGCGCCTTCGACAAAACCGATATCAACTTCTACATGATATTGGCTGCTTTATCTTATTATATGGATCACTACCTATCGACAAGGCATTTTCAATGATTCTGTTATGGGGAAGGTTACAATTGTTAATGAAAATAAAGCGGGTGTTACCCGCTTAGTAACTATCATAAAAAACGAACATAAGAAACATTTTCAAAACCTTCTGTACAACCACCAGTTCCGCCGATAAACATCTCTCGATCAGACGCTTTAGCTGCGATTACTGAACTAAAAATAGATTTGCCTGCATCGGTTGTTAAATCAACAGTAAAACGATTATCAGTCGCACAGGCGGGTTGATTGGTTGCAGGTGTATGAAGCTTAATAAATGCTCTATTTTGCAAACTACCAGTGGAATTTATTTGGATGAAGTCAATTGTAGACGTCGTTGTACCTCCAGCAAAAGCGTTTATAGATAAAAAAATTAAAGAAAATAGAGCTAGATGTTTCATCGGATAATTCCTGTTGAATTAAATGCATAAATATAACAAATATAAAGTTTATTGGGCATCAACTAAAGTTTTACTAAACTGAAATTATTTGTTAAGGAACCTCTGATTAACCTAAAAATATTTAGATTATTATTTGAGAATACCGTTTATCAATGAATAATCTAATATAAA
>NZ_BAAGIE010000038.1:0-32521 GCF_054658275.1 Sessilibacter sp. MAH3
TCAATCACTTACCGTTCTTGAAATTGGCGACACATCCTTGTGTCGCGAGAAACTCTAGGTTAATCAGAGTTTCCTATCAGTCAAGCATTCCTAAATAACCATCCAAAGCTTTAATACGATTTATCCAGCCTTGAACAGCCGGATAATTCGCCAAATCAAAACCACCTTCGTGTGCAACGTGCGTATACGCGTACAAAGAGATATCTGCAATTGTAGGACCGTCACCAACAAAAAATGACTTGTCGCTGAGATGCTTTTCCATCACGTCTAAGGCTTTGTAACCACCAGCTAATTTCGATTTATATTCTGCCAGTCTGTCTTCGGGAAGATTTAAATAAAACTGAATAAATCGCGCTACGGCAATGTATGGCTCGTGGCTGTATTGTTCAAAAAACTGCCACTGTAACACCAGTGCTCGCAAGTAATTATCACTGGGTAAGTACGAAGTACCGTTAGCCAAATAATTTAATATAGCATTGGATTCTGCCAAAACTGAACCATTGTCTAATTCCAAAATGGGAATTTTTCCATTCGGATTTTTCCGAATAAAATCGTCAGTCTGAGTTTCTTTTTTTAAGATATCTACATCAATCCACTGGTGGTTGATATTGAGCAATGCGCATAACAATTTAAGTTTGTAACAGTTCCCAGAATTCAGGTCACCATAGATTTTAAACATAGACATCTACCTCTATTCACATTAAAGACTCTTTCTGTTAAACGCTCAACGCATTAACAGAAAGACATCGCACAAATCAAACACACCGTTAGGCTCGACTAAAATCAAGCAACTCGGAAATCTTTTTTGTAAATTTCCGCGCCATTTGAGCAAGACTCAAATTAATCTAACTCTCTAAAAGAACACCAACTGAATAGAATTAATTAGACGCTCAATTTTGTTTTAGACTTACATAGCGGTGACACAACAAATAAAGAGATCCGATAATAATGGCCCAAAATGCCGAGCCGATTCCCCAATAGGAAAATCCCGACGCGGTAACGAGGAAGGTAACAACTGCTGCCTCGCGAGTTGGCTCGTTACTTAATGCCGTGTTCAAACTATTAGCAATGGTGCCAACCAAAGCCAAACCTGCAATCGCTAAAATAAGCGCCTTTGGTAAAGTTTCGAGCAATCCAACCACAAAAACCGCAAAAGTACCGGCAAATAAATAAAAAATACCCGCCCAAATTGCTGCCCAAAAACGTGTTTTAGGATCAGGATCAGCCTCTTTCGATAAACAAATTGCCGCGGTAATTGCCGCCAAATTAAAAGCAAAACCGCCAAACGGCGCCAAAATTAAACCCGTTAAACCGGTCGCCGAAATTAACGGCGATGATGGTGTTGTGTATCCATTAGCTCTGATTACAGCAATGCCAGGCATATTTTGCGAAGCCATGGTTACCAAAAATAAAGGAATACCAACTCCGATAATGGCGCTTAAAGAAAAACTTGGCGCAGTAAAGACAGGAGTGGCAAATTCAAAGGCTACCGATTGAAAATTAAGTTGACCAAGAAAAAACGCTACCGAAAAACCCACTAATAAAGTCAGAGGCACAACATAGCGAGCACTGAGGGGTTTAACGAGAAAAAAAACGGCAAGCATGCTAACAACTAAAATAGTGTTTGATTCAAGCGAGGTAAAAATATCGACACCAAACTTAAATAAGACACCGGCGAGCATAGCTGCGGCCAGCTGAATAGGAATAACTCTTGTCAAACGATCAAAAATACCCGTAATTCCACAGATAAAAATTAACGCAGAACTGAATAAAAAAACCCCAACCGCTTGAGACATGCTCAAACCTTCAAGGCCTACCACAAGAATCGCGGCTCCGGGTGTTGACCACGCGGTAACAACGGGTTGTTTAAAAAGGTAAGAAAGACCTATACAGGTTATACCCAAGCCAATACCAAGCGACCAAAACCACGAAGAAATAAGCTCCGAAGAAGCTCCCAGTGTAGATACCGCTTGAAACACTATCGCGGCAGAACTTGCGTAGCCCACTAAAACGGCAATAAAACCCGCACTAGCGCGGGATAAACTTAATAACGGCATAGAGCACATCCAATTTAATACAAACTGGAGTGTAAACATTAGGCCGTGAAAAGAGAACCACACAAAAACGATTAAAATTTCACCTAAGAATAGTAACGCAGGAAAAGTGCTTAAGAAATGAATCAAACATGAGACAGTTTTTTAGGTAGTGTTAATAAAATTCAATCTAGATCAATCTGCATAATAATATTCCGATTTATTTATGTGTTAATTCAACTAAGGCTTTAAAAACTTAAACACCTAAACAGGTTTTGATGAAAAAACGTAAATAAAGACCCCGTATAAATATTTTATCTATTCATTATCAAGATGATTTTTGGACAGATTCTCGGAAAAATAAAAATCGGTTAAACTCAAAAATGTGATCTGGTAGTCATGACAGTTTCGTAGGTGTAGAAAAAAAATAACAATTCAAACTTTATGCAGACACATTCTAATAATCAGATATTTAGTAATGTCTCGATCAAACAGTGCCATTGGACAGCAATCAGTATTTGAGCAATTTTGTAAGCAATACAATAAGTTGTAACAAAAGTAACAAGTAAAGCTACGACTGTCTGTATGTATGCCTCAGGGTTTAGGTTAATACCTTAAACTCATGCTCAAAAATTATTCACCAGATTATCTTTGCGGATTTAAAGCCCCACACACCAACCTTAGCCATATGCGTATAAAAATAGGTCTCTCTAAGAACAATAAATCTTAAAAAAAGAATTTTCAGGATTTTTTTAAAAAATTAAAACCAAAAAATTATAAATAACGTACAAGATTGAAGATTAAATAAGACAACGGCTATCACGCTAAATAAATTTAAAGAATAATCTGTGCAACAAATTTTTGACCATTATTACCATTTGGAAAGAAATAAAAAATTTTCAGACAAAAAAATGGCCGAATTAAAATAATTTTAAAAAAAGTATTTTTTCTTGGAGTTTTAACTTTAGTTGGCACTGTTATTTCAAAAGAAATTCTTTGTGTAGGCAACTAAAACAAAATATTTGAAGTAAAGTCGCGGATAGTAGTTATACTGCGCAGCCAAAATTAAGAACGTAAAGATTGTGGGTATTCAAAATGAAGGCGATTTTTACGCGAGAAAATGAGAACCATTTTCAAGTAAAATTAAACGTTATTAAATTCCCGTTTTAAACGCAGAATTAAACAAATTTATAAGAGCAATTTTAATTAAATTTTTGACTTTTTACATTTAGTTACATTCTAGACACATCTTTTTTTAAGAATTGCTTTTATACTGATGCCCAAGGTTGTGTAAGCTTATTATTCCAAATATAAGCCAACCAATTTAGGGATAACTCCGGTCACGGATATATTGACTTAACGAAAGCACCTGACGATGTATTCAATTAAGAGCTACGGCTTCGGCCCGCAAGAATCAGACGTAATTAAAAAGCAAGTTCGCTTGATCAGCTCTCGGACTGATTTACCTTGGGTTTATGAGGGCGAAGGACTTGACGGAAATATCGTGCTCGCAAAGCAGCACGTTGATGTATTGCCAGGTGCTAAATTAGTTATTGTCGGAACAGTCTCGCCTGCGGATGCAAAAGCCTGCGCAGCCGTATTAGAATACCCAATTCGCATTATGAAATTTCTTGAGTTGCTCGAGAAATTCGCTCCTAAATCAGCTCTGTCTACAGCCCAAGCTGTTGCTAAAATCTTAGAAGACCGTAACGCACCAGATCTTGTCTTGTTGTGCAATCAAGTTCTGGTGTGCTTTAAAAACGGGAATTCAAAAGTCTACATTGAAAAAGGTGGTAAAAAAGACATTATCGAAGCTGTATCCAAGACTTCGGCCAGTGCAATTACCCCTAAAAATAAGATTCCGGTGAAAGACACCTTTTCATGGTCTAGCTGCATTTCGTCAAAAACCTTGCTGTGGAGCTTAGCGCGTCGAGAAATTGGCTATGCCAAAAGCAATTGGAGTACCGACAAGCCCTACAAACTCGCCAGCTGGCCTCAAGTGAACGAATGGGAACCCAACCCACAAATATTTAAGCTAGCAACATTATACTCTCGACAATCTGTGACTGTTTCTGAAGCCGCCAAAGCCTGCCAGCTTGAAGAAGATCAAGTTAAATCTTTCTTGCATGCTTGCGCTACCTGCGGGATCTCGGTAAAAGCTTCTGAAGTTCATGAAACCGCCTTAAAAGG
This sequence comes from Sessilibacter sp. MAH3, assembly GCF_054658275.1. Lineage (NCBI taxonomy): Bacteria > Pseudomonadati > Pseudomonadota > Gammaproteobacteria > Cellvibrionales > Cellvibrionaceae > Sessilibacter > Sessilibacter sp. MAH3. Next base: position 4,224 of record NZ_BAAGIE010000038.1, read on the forward strand.
TGTGAGAGAGCTGCAAAACAAACAATCACTTAATTGGTTGCGCAAGAAGATCAATTCGTATTTCGGTTTAGTTAATGGCAATTAAAGTAATTTTCGTAGGACCGATGGGAGCGGGTAAAACCACTGCCATCGCAGCAATAAGTGATATCCCTCCCGTTGCCACCGAAGCTAGAAACCACGATAAAACCATGCACGTAAAGGCAACAACCACCGTTGCTATGGATTATGGTGAATTAAGCCTCGATGACGGCAATAAGCTTTCCCTTTACGGCATTCCCGGACAAAGACAATTCAGTTTCATTTGGCCTATCGTCTCTAAAGGTGCCTTGGGCGGTATCTTGTTGTTAGATTGCAGTATGAGTGACTGGGCCGAGCAATTTAAATTTTACATTGACTCCTTTCGGTCATTAGCCAATTCCGGGGCTATGGTTGTAGGTCTAAATCGTGTCGAAGAAGACGACAAAGAAACGGTCTCAGGAGTCATCCAAGACTGTTGTGAAAACTTAGAACTAGCACTCCCCTACTTCTTTATGGATCCACGAGATCCACAAGATGTGAATTTATTATTAGAAGCATTAGTGATCAACGCAGAACTCGATCACATACTCCAAGGGGAATAACAACGTGATTCTTCCAGCTGCAACGATTGAAAAAATCAAAGAAATACTAAATTACTCCACTGATATTCGTGATGAAATCGAAAGTCTACTATTATGTACTTCGGATGGTCACGAAATTGCTTGCGCCAGCTATCGAGGCTTAAAAATCGAAGAGGCCAAAGTTTCTGCTATGGCAGCTTCTTTTGCGGGCTTAAGCTTAACAATTGCCGATTGTTGCAATAAGCAAGATGCTTTAGGCGGTATTGTTGAGACGAAAGAAGGCTTAATTATTTGTGGTCTTATTAAAACTCCAGAGGTTGACTTAGTATTGCTTGGAGTATTCGCCAAAGGTGTTCAACACGGACTTGCGCTTTGGAATTTCCGAAATCAACTAAATAAGTTTCGATCTCTACTAAAATCATAAAAAACAGTGGTAATTAATTATGGCAAAAATTGACGAAACCCTAAGACAACTCCTGCAAGTCGATGGCGCAATGGCTGCGGCAGTCGTAGACTACAACAGCGGAATGCTGCTTGGAGGCGCAGGCTCTGGCTTAGACCTAGATATTGCCGCTGGCGGCAACACCGAAGTTGTTAGATCTAAAATGAAAACCATGGCTATGCTTGGTCTTGATTCGCAGATTCAAGATATTCTTATCACGCTAAGTGATCAGCTGCACTTAATTCGCCCTACTCACAAATTAGATGGGCTATTTATTTATTTTGTGCTCGATGCCAAAAAAGCCAACTTAGCATTAGCCCGTATTCAACTTAAAAATGTGGAAGAAAAGTTAGAAATCTAAAACATCTTTTAGATTTTCTACAGCGCACAGTCTCTTGGTACAACTACTTAAGTTGATTTGTGCGCACTCCTATACCTATAACTATAACTCCTATACTTATATAAGAATCGCTGATTAATTCGGCTCTGATTTAATCAGAAGACAAAAACTGGAAACCCTAAGTTAATCTTGACTTAGTCACATCCTTGTTTACGTTCTACATCCGATAAATTGCGACCAGAAAGAACAAGTCTTAGCCATTATTTTCGCTATGCTGCAATTTTAATGTCTCAATAATATTCGTTGATTTAATCCAGCAAACATCAAACTGGAAAAAGTAATTACAAATTTTCTTTTTATGATAATTTACTTTCCATTGTGTTCACGTCGAATCTTTTGATTAATACTCAATTTCCTTCTTTTATTTCGCCTACAACCTTATCTGTATACGTCCAAACTCAACAAATTGGGATTTCATTGAAAATCCGGGCATGCTCATCACGTTCGTCTTACCTAGAGTTTAAAAATAAATCTGTTAGATCAACTCATTAGGCCCAGTGATCATGAAGACTATGAAGAATTTGATGACAGCCGTTGCATTGGTAACCGCAGCGACTGCAAGTGTGACCCAAGCTGAAAGTCAGCTGTCTACAACCATCCAAAAAGATTATGACTCCTACTTAGACCCACTGTTTAAGCATTTTCACGCCAATCCAGAATTAAGCTTGGTTGAGAACGAAACCTCTGATCGTGTCGCTAAAGAGCTGAAAAAGGCTGGGTTCAAAGTCACTAAAGGCGTGGGCGGAACGGGTTTAGTTGCCATCATGGAAAATGGCAAAGGCCCTCTGGTTATGATGCGTGCCGATATGGACGGCTTGCCGGTTGAGGAAAAGTCCGGCTTACCCTATTCATCTAAAGCCACACAAAAAGATCCCATTACTGGGAATGAAGTGCCTGTAATGCATGCCTGTGGTCATGATATGCACATTACCAGCTTGATTGGCACCGCGCGTAGAATGCAAGCCATGAAAGATCAATGGTCTGGCACCTTAATGCTCGTGGGACAACCAGCGGAAGAACGTATTCTCGGCGCTCGCGCCATGATGGACGACGGTATTTGGGAGAAATTTGGCGTACCCGATTACGCGCTTGCACTGCATGTCGCCGCGGGTTTAGAGGCCGGTAAAATTAATGTGGTAGAAGGTAGCCCTTACGCCGGCTCCGATTCCGTCGATATCATCATTCACGGTGTTGGCGCCCACGGTGCTAGCCCACACGCCGGTAAAGACCCTATTGTCTTGGGCTCACAAATTGTTCTGGCGCTACAAACTTTGGTTTCTAGAGAATTATCACCGCGCCAACCCGGTGTTGTGACGGTGGGTTCTTTCCACAGCGGCACCAAACACAACATTATTTCAGACGAGGCTCACCTACAGTTAACCGTGCGCAATACTAATCCAGAAACTCGTGAGCTTTTATTGTCAGGCATTAAACGTATTGCCGAAAACATGGGGCGTGTTGCGGGTCTTCCTGAAGACAAGTTACCGGAAGTTATTTTCTCTAAAGAAAGCGTACCACCGACGGTTAATAACATCGATTTAGCCAAGCGCCTTAAGAATGTTTGGACGGCAGAAATGGGTGAGACTTCTGTTTCGAGCCTATTGCCTCAAGGCATGGGCGCTGAAGATTTCCCTATGTTCACTACCGAACCCTATATTCCAAGCGTCTACTTTACCGTTGGCGGAACACCTGCGGAAGATTTAGCCGCAGCCGCAGCCGGTGGTCCAGCAGTTGCCAGTCATCATTCACCGTTATTTAAAATTTCACCAGAACCTTCGGTAACAGCGGGCGTAGAAGCTACCGTACTTGCACTTTTGGATTTAATGAAAAAATAAATTAATCAGAGATTTCAGCAACACAAGGACGTGTTGCCAACAGCCAAATGAAAAAAGATTAACATTGTGAAACAGTTAATCAGCGGCTTTTTAAAACACTACCAACTTTGACTTTTACGGATAAATTTGGAAAGAATAACAAAGGAATTTGCTCGTACAAATTTACACGCTCTTTTTCTGAAATTTGTTTTTAATGACACGTTAAAAACAGAGAGATTAGAGCAATGATAAAAACCTAAATATTTTTATTATTGTAAATTCAGACTGCTAATTAAGATTCCGAAGCGTCTTTATCACCCACGTAATGCTTAAAGTTTTCGCGATACTCGTCGAAGTTTTCGTGCAAAAATGATCGAAACTGATCGAGATAGAATTTTTTAGCGTCTTTTTCGTCTTCAATAAAATCTGCTTTAGACTCACTGTTATCAGCAACAATAAACGCTCCAAAGCGCGCACAAGCATACATAAGAGCTTGATGTGCATCACCCGGATTTAAACCTTCTTCGCAAGCAACATTAGCTTGTTCGATAAGGTTATCTACTAAATTCCACAAAAGATTTTCTGTATTGTTATCGCTAGACGACATTTAAAAATTCCGAAAAAAATCGTACTTTCAAAACCTGAACACTATGATTTGCAGAAAGCATTTTCCACAAAATCGCAGCCTATTTACTGATGATCAAACTTAAGGACCCTCTGATTAAATCATCCGTGATTTAATCAGAGGGCAGAAATTGAAAATACCATTTCCAATTTCTGTACAATTTCAATTACTTACCGTTTTTGAAATTGACGACACATACTTGTATTGCAAGAAACTCTAGCTTGTGTCGCAAGAAACTCTAGGTTAACCAGAGTTTCCTTGACTATCAGCCAACAATATCTAACAACTCAACTTCAAAAATTAGTGTTGAGTATGGTCCAATCTTACCGCCAGCACCGCGCTCACCGTACGCTAGGTGATGAGGCACAAACAAACGCCATTTTGAGCCAACAGGCATCATTTGCAGCGCTTCGGTCCAACCTGCAATTACGCCACCAACAGGAAATTCCGCAGGAGTTCCACGCGCTACAGAGCTATCGAAAACAGAGCCGTCAATTAAGGTACCGTGATAATGGGTACGAACGGTTGACTCACGGGTTGGCTTTTCGCCGCTACCTTCAACAAGAATTTCGTATTGAAGGCCCGAATCTAGAGAAATAATTCCGTCTTTTCCGGCGTTTTCTTCAAGGAATTTTTGACCTTCAGCGCCAAGTGTTGCCGCTTTTGCTTTTTCTTCTTCTGCCATGACTTGCTGGATGACTGCGAATGCAGCGTTAATTGCGTCTACATCAACCGCCAATGGCGCATTGTTGCAGCCATCAATAAAACCCGCCACGGCCGCTTCTACATCAAAACCGGTGAACGGTTTTTCTGAAATACGATCGCCCAACTGACGGCCAATACCGTAACTGGCTTTTTGTTCGTTCGTCGAAAATTTATTCGTCATAGCAAACACTCTTTGTCTATTTAAGATTAAAGAGGCAATCAAATTAGAAAATCGAAACTTAAAAAACTTAGCACGAGCCTTGACTCGTCACATTAACGCTTCATCAAAATAAAGCCTTAATCACTAAACTGTTCAAAAAATTAACCGATTTTGATTAACCTACATAAATGAAAACCCAGCCTAAGCTGGGTTTTTGATGTTCAGGCGGCTTGGCCACCTATGGATTTAACCAACAAATACACGCGCATTTCTGAAAATTCTCAGCCAAGGACCGTCTTCCTGCCACTCATCGGGATGCCAAGAGTTACAAACTGCACGATACACACGCTCAGGGTGCGGCATCATAATCGTTACCCGACCGTCTGTGCTTGACAGCGCAGTAATACCATCTGGCGAACCGTTAGGGTTGGCCGGATAGTTTTCGGTGACTTCGATGCCGTTATCAACATAACGCATAGCCACCGTACCGGAATCGATACAAGCCTGCAAATGTGTGCCGTCGATAAATTCAGCTTGACCTTCACCATGGGCAACAGCTACTGGCATATGAGAACCCGCCATACCTAACATGAGGATTGATGGCGTATTTTCAATGCGTACCAAGCTCGTTCGAGCTTCAAACTGCTCGGACCGATTGCGTACAAAGCGCGGCCAGTGATCGGCTCCGGGAATCAGTGACTTAAGATTACTCATCATCTGACAACCGTTGCACACCCCCAAGCTAAAAGTTTCTGAGCGAGTAAAAAACGCACTGAACTGATCGCGCAATTGATTGTTAAACAGAACAGTTTTAGCCCAACCCTCGCCAGCGCCTAAAACATCACCGTAGGAGAAGCCACCGCAAGCCGCAAGTCCTTTGAACTCACTTAAGTCTCGACGACCACTGAGCAGATCGCTCATGTGCACATCGACAGAATCAAAACCCGCTTTATGGAAAGCAGCGGCCATTTCAACATGACCATTAACACCCTGCTCGCGCAAAATCGCAACCTTAGGTTTTGCTCCTAGATTTAAATAAGGCGCTGCAATGTCTTCATTAAGATCAAAGGTCAGACGTGTGCTAAGTCCGTCGTTACGGCCAAGAATTCGATTGAATTCTTGTTGCGCACAAACTGGATTATCGCGTAGCGATTGAATACGGAAGCTGGTCTCGCTCCAAAGCTGTTGCAGATAAGACTGAGCTTGATCAAAAATCACTTCGCCGTTAAAACTGATACGAACTTGGTTCTCGTCGTTCAAACCACCCAAGTCGCGAACCATGACACCAGCATCTGCAAAACGAGAGGTAATTGCTGCCAGGTGCTCTTCTTTAACTTGGATAACTGCGCCAAGCTCTTCGTTGAACAGAATCTCTAAAACCGACTCGCCCATTCCCGATAGGTCAATATCAAGACCAACGTGGCCGGTAAAGGCCATCTCCACTAAGGTCGCGAACAGACCACCGTCAGAGCGATCGTGATAAGCAACAACTTCACCGTTTTCCAAGCTTTCTTGCATGGCAGTGAAAAAGCTTTTCAGCACAGCAGGTTGATCAACATCGGGAACTTCATCGCCCATCTGACCATAAACCTGAGCCAAGATAGACCCGCCCATACGCAATTGACCGGCAGCGATATCAATCAACAGAAGTCGAGTATCACCCAGATCAAAACGCAATTGCGGCGTAACGGTTTTACGTACATCGGTCACCGGCGCAAACGCGGAAATAATCAACGATAGCGGCGCAGTAACCGCTCGCTCTTCGCCGTCATCTTGCCATGCTGTGCGCATAGACATTGAATCTTTGCCAACCGGAATGGTAATTCCCAATTCTGGACAAAGCTCCATACCAATGGCTTCAACGGTTCGATACAGCTTTTCGTCTTCACCTCTATGACCGCTGGCGCACATCCAGTTGGCCGACAACTTAATGTCTGAAAGAGATTGAATTCGCGCACTGGCAATATTGGTTATAGCCTCAGCTACCGCCATACGACCGGAAGCAGGTGCATTGATCAATGCCGACGGTGTTCTTTCACCCATCGACATGGCTTCGCCGCAATAGGTGTCAAACGAGGAAGTTGTTACCGCACAGTCGGCCACAGGAACCTGCCAAGGACCAACCATCTGATCACGAACAACCTGGCCGGTAATAGATCGATCACCGATGGTTACCAAGAAATTTTTACTAGCGACGGTTGGGTGCTTTAAAACACGTTCGGCGGCTTCGTTAAGCTCAATGTCTTCACAATTAAAAGCCTGGGTTACGCCGCTGTGTTTATAGGCACTGCGATGCATTTTAGGTGGCTTACCAAACAGCAAAGACATGGGTAAATCCACAGGCTTGGTATCGAAATAGCGATCATTGAGCACAATTTTTTGTTCGCTGATCGACTCGCCTACTACAGCAAAAGGGGCACGTTCGCGCTTACAAATGGCTTCAAATACCGAGAGATCTTCCGGTTTAATGGCCATAACGTAGCGTTCTTGAGATTCGTTGCACCAAACCGCCAAGGGGCTCATGCCCGGCTCGTCGTTGGGAATTTCACGCAATTCAAATAAGGCTCCACAGCCGCCATCTTTAGCAAGCTCAGGGAAAGCGTTCGACAAACCACCAGCACCAACGTCGTGAATAAAGGCAATGGGGTTATTCGCACCCAACTGCCAACACTGATCAATAACCTCTTGAGCACGTCTTTGCATTTCTGGGTTTTGACGTTGTACAGACGCAAAATCAAGATCTTCCGATGAATTACCAGAATCCATCGATGAAGCCGCACCACCACCTAAGCCAATCAACATCGCAGGGCCGCCCAATACCACAAGCTTGCAGCCCGGAGCGTAGGTTTCTTGATCAATGTGCTCTGCTTTAATGTTACCGTAACCGCCCGCAATCATTACCGGTTTGTGGTAGCCGCGACGCTCGCCGTCAAAATCTATCTCAAAGGTTCGGAAATAACCGCATAGATTCGGGCGTCCAAACTCATTATTAAACGCAGCCGCACCTATCGGGCCGTCAATCATAATATCTAGGGCCGAAACGATGCGATTAGGCTTACCGTAGTATTCTTCCCAAGGCTGATTAAAATCGGGAATCATCAGGTTAGAGACTGTGAATCCCGCCAATCCGGCTTTTGGTTTAGAGCCCTTACCTACCGCGCCTTCATCACGAATTTCACCACCCGAGCCGGTACCAGCGCCCGGAAACGGCGCGATTGCCGTGGGGTGATTGTGGGTTTCAACCTTCATTAAGATGTGAACATCTTCTGAGTTAAAACCGTAGGATTGATCGCTAGGATTTGGGTAAAAACGTCCGCAATGGTGTCCGGTCATAACCGCAGCGTTATCGGAATATGCAGAAAGCACATTTTCTGAAGACCTTTTGTAGGTGTTCTTAATCATACCGAATAAGGTATTCGGTTGATCTTGATCATTCAAAGTCCAGGTAGCGTTGAAGATCTTATGGCGGCAATGCTCTGAGTTCGCCTGAGCAAACATCATCAACTCGACATCAACTGGGTTGCGGCCCAGCTCTTCAAAGCCCTTTAATAAGTAATCGATCTCGTCTTCGGCAAGCGCTAAGCCTAACTCTTGGTTGGCTTTAACAAGACTGTCTCGACCACCGCCTAAAACATCAATCGATGTTGCCGGTGCCGGCGTTCGGATAACAAACAACTCGTTAAGCGCGTCGAAACTATCAAAAATACTTTCAGTCATTGGATCAAACAGTTGCTGACGAAGAATCTCTTGCGACTGCAATTGTCCGGTCACAGAATAAACAATCACCCGTTCAACGCGGGCAACGGATTGAAGCCCAACATTTTTGAAGATGTCCGTTGCTTTTGATGACCAAGGAGAAATAGTACCGATGCGAGGACTTACGATGAACTGTTTCGTAAACTCAGAGGCAATACCGGATGAACTTGCGTCTGTTTTTGGCCCGTACTCTAGCAATTTATCAATAATACTGCGTTGTTCTGGGGTTAGGTTATCGCTAGAAAAACCTTCTCGAAATGAGATGACGTGATAGAAGTGTGCGCATACTGACTCAACACTTGAGTCCAGCTCTACCAGTGTCTTTAGGAGTTTTTCGCGGCGAAACGAAGATAGGGCTTCTGTTCCAGGCAGGATTAACATTGATTCAAAATGCCTCAGATCGGGGTATAAACGGACAGAACCGATACTAACCATCAGTACCGGAAAATTTAGGGGCGCAATTGTACTTGAATTGAATACCTCTGGCACCCGAACACCGAACGAAATTTTCAACTCATCTGAACATTAAGTTTGGCATAGCAAAGCGAAGCTATTATCAAGATTTAGTTATATAAATAGCCTTCAAGTGAGATTTAACACATAAATTGCACACAATTTCATTACATCGGCTGATTTTAGTTCGTTTTCCATACGGATTTTTGTGTTTTAACTCAAATCAACAATGAAAATTTTGTCAAAAATGGTTTGCAAAATTCATCACAAATAAACTTTTTTTAAACATTTTTCGTCTAAAAAAGAAACCGAGTTAGAGCTTTAGTTATCAAAAAATATTGATAACCACCAGCTAGGATGGCGCCCAAAGTAAGTAAGTACTATATCAACCGTAATTTTCAAGACAGGAAACATAAGCAGCTTCTAATTTAGCATCAAAATTTTAGACCGCCGCTACTATAATTTTTAATAGCTTTCAAGCTAGCGCTTCTCGTCTCAGACGATTAAAATTCGCGCACTTTTTACCCAGGCTCGTTCAGTTTTGATTAACTACAGTGCAATTACCTTTAGAGAATGATCCGTAAGATGCCTTTTGTCACGTTCATTAAAAGAGCGATTAAGTTTTCGGTTGCCACAGCATTTGTGGCCGGAATCTGTTCGCCCCTATCCGGTAGCCACCTGCCAACTGAACTTGAAAATGTTTATGCAGACGGATTTCTGAACGTTATTTCACGCAACGGTCCTACAACTTATTTCGAAGGCCCACAGGGGTTAACCGGTCTCGAATACGATCTCGCTAAGGGCTTCGCCGATTTTTTAGGCGTTGAACTTGTCATCCAAGAACAAGAAAATTTAAACCGCATCATCGCCAAGGTGGCTCACAAAGAAGCACACTTTGCGGCGGCCGGTTTAACCGCCTCGTCTGAACGCGCGGAGTTTGTCCGGTTCACCCAAGCCTACACCGACGTCAGTGAACTGCTCATCTATAACCGAAGCAATCCAAAGCCAGAATCCTATGAAGATCTTGTCGGCAAAAAAATTCTGGTGATGGCTGGCAGCGCTCACGCCCAACGACTGCGAGACATTCAAAAAAGCCACCCCAAAATCCAGTGGGCTGAGCACTCCGAAGCCGAAATGGTCGATCTAATCGAGATGGTTCACAATGGTGATATCGATTACACCATGGTCGATTCGAACGTATTCTCGCTAACCGAAAAGATTTACCCCAGAGCTGGGGTTGCCATAGAGCTAGAAGGCAATCAAGGTTTAGCTTGGGCTTTCCCGAATCAAGTTGACTCAAGCCTATATCTTAAAGCCCAAGAATATTTCGACTCGATTAAAGAGTCGGGCCAGTTGGCTAGCTGGATGAGCACCTATCAAAACGAAATCGATCTCGATCAAAGTGGCGCTTTGACGATTGCCAAAAAAATTGAAACTCGATTGCCGAACTGGGAAGAACATCTGCGCGATGCAGGCGCTGAATTTAACTTAGAATGGCAATTGCTGGCGGCGATTAGCTATCAAGAATCTCACTGGAATCCCAAAGCGCGCTCACGCACCGGTGTTCGAGGCTTCATGATGCTCACCCAAGCAACGGCTGCCGAAATGGGTGTTACCAACCGCGTTGATCCCGTACAAAGCATCAACGGCGGCGCCAAATATTTTAAAAGTATTTTCGAGCGTATTCCTGAGCGAATTCAAGGCGAGGATCGAACATTGATGGCACTTGCTGCTTACAATGTTGGTATGGGTCACTTGGAAGACGCTCGCATCTTAACCGAACGCGCCGGTGGCAATCCCGACCGCTGGCAAGAAGTGAAGCAATATTTACCTCTGCTTTCGAAACGTAAATACTATCGAACCGTTAAACACGGCTATGCCCGCGGTTGGGAGCCGGTACAATACGTCGAAAACATTCGCCGTTATTACGCAATCATCACGTGGCACGACACCTTCACTAATAATCGTGCATTGGCTGCCGAATCTACAGAATTACATTCTGATGTTCGCCCGGTTACCTTCCAAAACGAAAGCGAAGATCTAGAAGACTTCAACTATCCTCTTCTTTAATTGCAATCAATTTAAGCACAGCGAGAGCTTTCAGTATCATTTGAGCTGATAGAAAATTAAAAACCCGCTTAAAGACAGCGGGTTTTTTAGTGTTGTAGTGAGGTATTTTTAAGAGAATTATTGCTGCGAAGACTGTTTTTGCTGCTTAATTTGCTTTCTCCGCTCGCTAAAAAAGCTGCTGATCAGATTAGAGCTTTGTTCTGCCAAAACACCGCCCACAACCTCAAGGTAGTGATTACCATAGCCTTCATTAATAAGCTGCAATCGACTTTCAATAGCACCAGCCTTAGGTTCTGTGGCAGCGTAGATAAGCCGCTTCACGCGACTGTGAATGATCGCACCGGTACACATTGCGCAAGGTTCTAGCGTCACATACAAATCACAATCGACTAATCGATAATTACCAATCTTTTGAGCCGCTTGCCTTAACGCCAAAATTTCGCAGTGCGCCGTAGGATCACACAAACTGATCGGAGCATTCCAAGCGCTTGCAATAATTTGTTGATCACGAACGACCAGAGCACCTACCGGAACCTCACCGATTTCGCGAGCTTTTTGTGCCAATTCCAACGCTTGGCTCATCCAATATTCATCGTTCATTGCGTTTACGAATCACGCTGACAAACACGAATTAAAAAATCCGCCTGAACATTTTCACAACCTTGATTCTGCCAATCTAAGCGTGATTGTTCAGAGCACTTCCAAACCATGGGTGTCATTGACAACAAGTTTGCTCGTGCCGCAGCAGTTGTTAAATGCATAGTGAAATTAACCGGAATTAGCTGTACCTCTTTATAACCATTAGGTACCGGCCAAGGTTCATGTTCAATCGCTTTTGGATAAATAGCAGCTCGAAGCTCTTTTAAATGGGTCATTCCGGGAAAAACTTGCAGCCAATATCCCGAATCTTTAAGCACTTTATTCACCTCATCAACACTTGCAGGAGCAAATGCTTGTACCACAAAATCCACCGACTGTTGCTTTAACGGAATTGAAAACACACTGGCAACCGCAGAATGTGCGCGAACAAATTTTTTTGCTGCCGATTTAATGGCTTCTTTAGATATATCTAAAAGGTACCAGTGATCTTTGAGTACTGTATTTGTCTGGACAATACTATTAGAAAAATAACCTTCACCGGCACCTATATCCAAACCCGAATTGAGATTTTTATCTGTAGATATCAATTGTTTAATAACATCAGATAGCGTTTCGGCTAACGGCAAATAATGCCCTTCTGTTAAAAAATCGGTTCTAGCACGAACCATGTCTTTTGAATCGCCTGGATTTTTCGAGCCTTTGTTCTGTACGGGCAATAAATTCACGTAACCTTGCTTGGCTATATCAAAGCTATGATTATTCATACACGATAAGCGATTACCCTGTTTTGATACGCTTTCAGACGAGCCACCGGCAGCGGCGTTGGCGTTGGCACCGTCGATTGATAAAGACTGATTGCACAAAGGGCAGGTCCACCAAATACTCATTGAAAACGACTGCTCAACTTTTCCAACTCAATGTCCGAGGGAACTCGAATAAATTCAAAGCGCGGCACTGGTTCGTCATTCACCATTACCGATTCGATAAACATTTTAAGAGGGCGCACCCAAACATCGTATTTTCCGTACAAACAGCGATAAACCACCAAACGCTCTTCGGTTTCGCTGTGTTTGGCAATGTGCATTACCAAATATTCTTTACCCTTGTAATGTTTATAGATTCCAACTGGAATGGTTTTGGTCATACAATCAAACTCAAATAAATACGTTTTTCTGAATATTGTCATGTTACCGTTTGTCTTGACGAAATCCTAGCGACTGCGAACGGTATCAAGTGCTTGGCAAATCTCTTGAACTCCAACCATAACGCGTGTGGTGTGACGAACTAAATGATCTGCATTAAATGAATAGATATGTTGGTTTGCAACGGCAGAAATCGATTGCCACTTTTGCCAATCCTCTATCCACTCGGCCGTGCCGTCTCGCTCATCGGTGCCAATAATAATAGTCGGATTTTTAGCAATGACAGTTTCGATTGAAACTAACGGAGCTTTTGCAATGGCATCGGCAAAAATGTTTTCACCTCCGCATAAATCAATAATGTTGCCAATCAATGTACTGTTATTGATGGTTTGTAAAGGATTATCCCAAACCTGAAAAAAAGTTTTTACGGCTGGCTGATTGGCATAGTGTTTTAATTGATTTAATTGCTGCAAAAAAGATTCTGCTTCTCGATTCGCCATTGCAGATAAACCGAATAAAACACCCAAATTTTTCAGTTCATGAGCAATACTGTCGAGATTTTTAGGCTGCGACCAGTAAATGGGAATGCCTAGCTCTTCAAATACCGATAAGCCGGAATAATTGCTACCATCGGCCCAAATTAAAATTAAATCCGGTTTGAGAGATATTATTTTTTCGATATTTAATGCCTGAAAATCGCCGACGTTCTCAATCAACTGTGCTTGTTTTGGAAAATCACTAAACGCAGAAACACCTACCAAAAAATCACCACCGCCAATCGTAAATACATTTTCCGTTAAATGAGGTGACAAGCTTATCACGCGACGGGCAGGAGCTTTCAATTTCAACTGATGATCTAGATCGTCTATCACTGCAATTGAATCAGACTCCATAGGAATTTCTGCCGAAGCCACACTCGAAACCAACGCGAAAAAGGCACAGCTGAGAAATGAAATAGCTCTAAATATTTTTTGCATTAATTATTAACTGAGTAAATCGGTGATGTGTTAGATATTTGAGAGAAAACAGATAACACTCTAAGAAAATTCCCAGAGACAGCTTTTTAACTGCCACCAAGAACAATTTAATTAAAGAACCACTTGATTAAAGAACAACTAGACTAATCACAAACGTGCTCTTTAAGTGCTTTTTTAACGTCCTTAATTCTTATTTGTCGTAATTGTTCGGCTAAATCTAAGCCACGATAACCCTTATCAAGCAAGGGTTGCACATCAACAGATTTTGCAGCATGAAGAGCCGTTAATAAATATTGTGCCTGCGGATAGGGTTTATTTTCTAACCCTAATCGACCCCGAGCATCAGACTCGCAGGCAGCAATAAATTGCTCAACACGCACGGGACGCCGAAAGCCATCTAAGTCTTCTAACAATCGTAAAACACTGCTCGGCTTCATCTCTTGCAAACAGTGCGCTCGTAAATGATGTTTGGTTACCGCATTGGCCAGCTCTCGATAATCTTTGGGAACTCGCAAACGTTTTGATACCGCGTCGCTGAGTGGTAATCCCAAATTTTCGTGATCAATATGTTTTGGCCATAATTCCCTTGGCGTAATACCTTTTCCTAAGTCGTGAAGTAATACGGCATAGGTAATTAAAGCATCATTAAAAGCCCTACGTGCGTAATCAATGCTTAGCATCACATGTTCACCCGTGTCGATTTCGGGGTGATATTGTGCCGTCTGAGGAACACCAAACAAGGCATCCAGCTCGGGTAATATTTTTCCGAGTGCATCGCAGGCTTTTAATACTCGGAAAAACTCACTGGGGTTCGGTTCGGTCAGTGCTCGCGAAATTTCTTTCCAAACTCGTTCGGGCGTTAATGTATTTAACTCGCCTTGCTGGGCCAGTTGATTCATTAACTCAAGTGTAGAAGCATGAACAGAGAATCCTAAATCTTTATAGCGAGCCGCAAATCGAGCCACACGCAAAACTCGTAGTGGATCTTCGACAAATGCAGGCGAAACATGACGTAACACTTTCTGATTTAAATCGTCGATACCACCGCAGGGATCAACATAGTCACCGCTGTCGTTTTTAGCAATGGCATTAATCGTCAGATCGCGACGAATAAGGTCTTCTTCAAGAGTAATATTGGGATCAAAGTCGCACACAAACCCCTTGTGACCTGCCCCAGATTTGCGCTCGGTACGCGCAAGTGCGTATTCTTCTTTCGTGACGGGATGTAAAAAACACGGAAATTCATTGCCAATTTGTTCATAACCTAAACGTCGCATTTCTTCAGGTGTAGAGCCAACCACCACCCAGTCGCGATCGGCAACGTTTCGACCGAGCAGTTCATCACGAACCGCACCGCCGACTAAATAAGCTTGTAAATAATGATCGCTTTTATGCACCAAACTTCTAACCTTATATTGTGTTTACACTCGGTATTTATGAAATAACCATCAATACCGAATTTATTCCCGAGATACTCAAGCGCAAGTTTGTTTTAGGAACCTCTGATTAACTCATCCATGATTTAATCAGAGGACAGAAATTGAAAATGCGATTTCCAATTTCTTTACAATTTCAATCACTTACCGTTCATGAAATTGGCGACACATCCTTGTGTCACGAGAAACTCTGGTTAATCAGAGTTTCCTTTAATTTTTTGGATATTCTATAGAATTAATCATCCAAACTTTTGAACCCATGTCCGTTTTTACCAGCGCTTCGTCATCCACTTCTTTTTTTAAGAGTGCACGCGCCATGGGCGAGTCGATTGAAATATAATCATTGCGATCGAAAATTTCATCGTAACCGACGATTCTAAAACGCTTGATATCACCGTCTTCATTTTCAACCTCGACCCAAGCGCCAAAAAATACCTTCCCTTCTTGCTGAGGATGATAGTCAACAACTTTTAAGTGCTCGATAGATTTTCGTAAATAACGCACCCGTCGATCAATTTCACGCAGCCGTTTTTTGTTGTATTGATAATCGGCGTTCTCGCTGCGATCACCAAGACTTGCCGCCCAAGAAACTTTTTTTGTAACTTCAGGGCGTTCTTCTCGCCATAAATAATCAAGTTCTTTTTTTAACGCTTCGAAGCCTTCGCGGGTAATAAGCGGTGTTCTCACAATATCAAACCGTCGGGAAAATAGTTCTAATGTATTTAGGAGCCGTTGATTAACTCATCCATGATTCAATCAACGGACAGAAATTGACAATACGATTTCCAACTTCTTCACAATTTCAATCACTTATAGTTCTTGAAATTGGTGACACATCCCTGTGTTGCCGGAAACTCTAAGTTAATCAGAGTTTCCTTTAGTATTATAAATACCCATTGAAAGTAAAAACTCTTTGTAATTAAGTAACTTAGATAGTCTCTAAGTCGTTAAAGGATTACTTTCTTGGGGTCATGTTAACAAATCACCGTCATGAATCCCATGGCTTGTAGGCTTGGTTTTAGTACGCTTTTCCGTTAGTGTTTCGACCATTCAAGTTTACCATCAGGAAGGTCACCATGATTTTTAATTTGGACGAATTATCGCCAACCCAACGGTATTTCACTCTGACCCAAAGCATAGTACCGCGTCCGGTCGCTTGGGTACTTTCAGAAAACGCGAATAAATCGTATAACCTCGCACCCTATTCCTATTTCAGTGGTGTTGCCAGTGACCCACCGTTGGTGATGATCTCTGTGGGTAAAAAAAATGATGGCTCATTGAAGGATACGCGCACCAATATTATTGAGCGCAGTGAGTACGTTATCCATATTCCACACCAAGAAATGGCCCACGCTGTTACCGAAAGTGCCCGTCCACGCCCAGAAGGTGAATCTGAAGTAACCGCGCAAAATCTTGAACTGTGCGAATTTGAAGGTTTTCGCTTACCAAGACTTAAGGCTGCAAGAATTGCTTTGGCGTGTGAAAAATACCGCGTAGAAGATATAACTGATTCGCAAGCAATGATTTTAGGATTAATCAAAGCAGTGTATGTGGATGACGACTTAATTACCGAGTTTGAAGATGGACGCGTAAAAATTGATGCGCAAAAACTGCAACCCATTGGCAGACTGGGTGGCGACGACTACACAGGACTCGGTGAAATTATTACCGTCCCTAGACCGCGATAAACCAACAATTGAGATTCATTAAGGCCATCTATTAAAAAAGACGGCCTTAATTGAGTAGCATCCAATCGTAGCGTTTTGTTAATACATTATCGACTGCGAAACATAAGTCCACGCTGCTGGTATTCTTTGGCGGAAATTCCAAAACTTCCATCAATCAAAACATCTTTAATTAAATACGATCGATTTAATTGCCCTTTTTCGACCTGAGCCAGGTCAACAATTTTTTCTTTAACAGGATTTTTATCGGCGTCGAGCAACACAATTAACTTGGGTAACTGCCGATATTTATGATTGGTTTCAAACACCAAACCAACCTCACCGTTCATTAATTCCACCACAGAACCGGGTGGATAAAGACCAACGGTTTTTATAAATTCTTGAGCAAGTTCTGCATCGAAATGCGTGCCCTTATCTTGGTAGATAATTTTCAGAGCTTGAGTAGCGGGAATGGGCGGTTGATAAACTCTATCGGCGGTCATGGCATCAAAAGCATCAACAATCGCTATCACTCGTGAGTAACGACTAATTTGAGCATCGTTAAGCCCGCGCGGATAACCTTGACCATCGATGCGCTCATGATGGTTCCAAGCAACGTCCACCGCCTGTGCAGCGCCGCTGCCAGCCGACATTAATAAATTTCGTCCATACACCGAATGACGTTTCATTATTTTCATTTCGTCGTCGGTTAAAGGGCCGGGTTTATTCAGTATCTCAAGGGGAATTTTCATCTTACCGACATCGTGTAATAGTCCACAGATGCCAAGGTCATAGAGCGCGTTTTCGTCGTACCCCAACTGACGACCAAAGGCAATTGCTAGTATGCAAACATTCAAGCAATGCTCTGAGGTATAGCTGTCTCGATCGCGGATTTTAGACATCCACATTAAGGCATCAGAATTTCTCAAAACGCTTTCAACACAGTCGCGAACCATGGTTTTAGCTTGCTGTGTATTAATCACAGAGGTGAGACGAACTTCATCTAACAGGCTTTTGGTCAGCCGTCGCGCATCACGATAAACGCCATAAATTCGCTCGTTTTCTTCTCGTACTGGAATTTTATTGATGTAAATGGTTTTTGTAGGAGCCTGCGTTAAGGTTGCGTTTGCGTTAAGAGAGACCCAATGCTCTTCTCTAACATCCACCCAAACGTATTCACTGTATTGCGCAACGGTCTCGATATCATCAATAGATTCGATAAGAAAACCTTGCATAAGAAAGGGAGTTTCTAACCAGTCTTTTTCGAGCTTAGAAACCCACATTCCAATTTTAAGCTCAGAAATGTGGATTTTTTTTGATTGTACTTCGTTGGCAAAGTGGCCGTTGGAATGATGCCTCGGCATAAACGCACCCCTAAGAATCTAGGGCTGCGTTGAGCCCTTTACTTATTTTGCCAAGACTTTTGCGATAGATTCGCAAAGGTACGGCAAGTTATTATTGTTGATGCCCGCTATACTGATGCGGCTGGATTTGGTCATATAAATACTATAGGCCGTTTTTAGCTCTTCGACCTGATTTTCATTGACACCTAAGAACGAAAACATACCGTTTTGCTTTTTAATAAAGTCAAAGTTCGCATCACATCCAGCCTTTTGGATTCCATCAACCAAGGCATGACGCATTTCGATAATACGGCCTCGCATTTGTGCTAATTCTTCAATCCACAAATCTTTCAGAATTGGATCAGCAAGAACGGTTTCAACCAAAGCAGCGCCATGAGCAGGCGGCATAGAGTAAATTTCTCGGGCAACATTCAGTAGTTGGTTGGTCACCAAGGACACTTGTGCAGGATCTTTCACCACAATCGACACGGTGCCGGTACGTTCGCGGTATAAACCAAAGTTTTTCGAGAAAGAATTGGCCAATACCAATTCAGGAAGATTCTCAGCCATATAACGTAAACCAAAAGCATCAGCGTCAATTGACTCGCCAAAACCTAAGTACGCCATGTCGATAAATGGAATCAGACCTCTGTTTTGCACAAATTCGGTAACGATTTGCCATTGCTGCTGGGAAAGATCAGCACCGGTTGGGTTGTGACAACTGCCGTGAATCAGCACAAAATCACCGGTCGATGCGTCTTCTAGAGCGGCCATCATTGCGTCGAAATCAACTTCGTTCTTGCTGGCATCGTAGTACGGATATTGACGGAACTCTAAACCAGAGCTGCCTAATAAAGGCACGTGATTAGGCCAACTTGGGTCGCTTACCCATATTTTCGAATTTGGATTGGCTCTTTGGATTACTTGCGCAGCAACTCTTAATGCACCACAGCCGCCCGTTGCTTGAATGGTAGCCACTCGATTGTCTTTGATAACCGGGTGATTTTGGCCGAACAATAATTCATTGACCAAGCTAATAAAGCGTTCCGTGCCGCCTGCTGGCAGATAGGCTTTGCTGTTCTCTTCTTGAAGATAACGAATCTCGGCTTCTTTTACCGCTTTCAAAACCGGAGTTAAGCCATTCTGATCCTTAAAAACACCAACGCCCAAGTCAATTTTATTCGGGTTTGTATCGGCACGGCACTGAGCCACTAATCCTAATATTGGGTCGGCCTGAAGTGTCGGTAGTTTTTCGAACATATCTGCTCCAAAGAATTTTTCTATCATGTCGTCAAAATTTCGCCGCTAGATTAGAGTAATTTAGGCAGAAAATCTAAAACATTTTTCAGAAAATAAAATAAAGCGTTTTTTTCGCAAATGTATTAAAAAAGGGAATAATCAACTCGTGGAATTTCTGGTTTATAAGTGAGCATTTTTCAAAACTACTTCTATTATTAGAAAGAAGATTTAGATACACGGACTAAACCGCATGACATCAACCTCCGAGATAGATGAATACGATCGTAAAATTCTTCGCGCCTTGCAAGAAAATGCTGATTACTCCATGGCGGAATTAGGCGAAAAAGTTGGACTATCGCACACGCCCTGCTGGCGGAGAATAAAACGTCTTGAAGCCGACGGAATTATTTTAAATCGTGTTACTTTATTAGATCGCCATAAACTGAATTTAAACGTCAGTTTGCTGGCTCAAATCAGCATGACCAAACACGATCAAATAACACGTCAATCTTTTGAACTAGCCGTATTAGACATACGCGAAATTGTTGAATGCTACTCTACCAGCGGCGAAAAAGATTACGTATTGAAAATCGTTGTGCGCGATTTGGCGGAATATGAAGAACTACTAAAATCAAAATTGTTATCGCTACCCGGCGTTGCCTCAATAAGCTCTAACTTTGCATTGCGGCAGGTAAAATACACAACCGAACTGCCGTTATAAACGAAGTATTTCCAACATATCATTAATACACACTGCGGCCGACAGCTCATATTATTAGTATTCGTTACATTGAATTAAACACAAAAAAAAGCCCGATGAATTCGGGCTTTTTTACGAGTACTGACTCTACAACACACGTAACATTAGTTTAGGAAATTAACATTAGTTTAGAGAACTCTGATTAATCTAAAACTTCCCACCACAGATGATCGTCTCGTCAATTTAAAAACAATCAGCAATTGAAGTTGTGAAGAAAGTGAAGCAGTGAAAAAATTAAAGTTGTGACAAAAATGGAAATCGTATTTTCAATTGCTGTCCTCTGATTAAATCACGGCGGAATTAATCAGAGGTTTCTACAACTTAACTCAAACCACCCAAGCACACATATTTAAGCTCTAGATAATCTTCAATACCGTATTGAGAACCTTCTCGACCAGAGCCCGACTCTTTAACGCCCCCAAAAGGCGCCATTTCGTTAGAAATAATGCCTTCGTTAACGCCCACAATTCCGTATTCCAATGCTTCGCTGACTCTGAAAATACGACCTAAATCGCGGGTATAAAAATAAGACGCCAAACCAAATTCGGTATCGTTAGCCATGGCGATAGCTTCTTGTTCGGTTTTAAATTTAAATAAAGGCGCAACCGGGCCAAATATTTCTTCTTTAAATACGCGCATCGAATCATTAACGTGAGTCAACACTGTTGGCTCGTAAAAGCAATTACCCAAATCCGAAGCTTTACCACCAATGGTGACACTGCCACCTTTGGCCACTGCGTCTTCAACTAACTCTGCAACATTTTGCGCGGCTTTTTCATTAACCAGCGGCCCAATATTCACGCCATCTTCAAAGCCATTGCCCATTTTAAATTTCGCAACCGCTTCAGTGAGCTTTTCGGCAAACTGTTCGTACACACCTTCTTGAACCAAAATACGGTTAGAGCACACACAAGTTTGCCCGGCATTTCGATATTTTGAGGCAATGGTTCCGGCAACGGCTGCGTCTAAATCGGCATCATCAAAAACAATCAAAGGTGCGTTTCCGCCAAGCTCCATGGATGTTTTCATTACCGTATCGGCGCATTGTTTCATCAACACCTTACCAACGGGTGTTGAACCTGTGAAAGTCAGTTTACGCACGGTTGGATTTGAGGTTAATTCACCGCCAATCTCGCGAGAACTTTTACCAACCACAACATTAAACACACCATCGGGAATGCCTGCCTCTTGGGCAAGTACCGCAATCGCCAGCGCGCTTAACGGCGTTTCGGTGGCGGGTTTACACACAAAGGCACAACCTGCGGCCAAAGCCGGCCCGGCTTTGCGAGTAATCATGGCATTAGGGAAATTCCACGGTGTAATTGCGGCGACCACGCCAACGGGCTGCTTCATTACTAATAAGCGTTTATCGCTGCTTGGTGCAGGAATAATATCGCCTTCGATACGCTTGGCTTGTTCGGCAAACCATTCAATATAGGCGGCACCGTAAGCGATTTCACCAGCGGCTTCGGCAACGGGTTTGCCTTGCTCGGCGGTCAGAATTTTGGCGAGGTCTTGTTGATGTTCCATCATCAAATCAAACCACTTGCGCAGCACATTTGAGCGTTTTTTAGCGGGCCAAGCCTTCCACTCTTGCATGGCTTTTTGCGCACAATCGATGGCTCGGGCGGTTTCGGCGGCACCAAGGCTCGCAACTTCGCAAAGAGTTTCGCCATTTGCCGGATTAACCACAGCAACCGTTGCGCCGCTGTCTGCATCAATCCATTTGCCACCAATAAAAGATTGTGTGCGCAATAAATCAGGTTTGTTCAGGTCGATCATTTATCCTCCTAAAACAGCTCAAATTTAATGTGTATCTATCACAAGCTGTTGTTTTTATGCATTTCGATAAGCTGTTAGTTCAAGCGTTTGTCTGTTGTTGGCCTTATATTTAGCCAATAGTTTCTCAAATTAGCCCGGTCTTAACAGTTAATAAGGTTTTATCTACAAACTAGTCTGAAACAATTACAGCAATTTCAGTAATCATTACAAAAATCACCGCGACAACTCATCGTTACTACCGGTGAAAATAGTAACTAAAGCGAATTATTTTCACCGCTATTTATTTTCAACAAGGTTACTAGAAGATCTCGCATAGCAATGGCCGGTGATGACAAGGCAAAACGAGTGCGATAAACAATACCAATATCGCGGTTTAGAATAGGTTGATCTAACGCGACGCACACAGCGCCAGAGTCAATCATCTGCCGCTCACACAAACGTGGCACCACACTCACACCAAGGCCCAATCCTACAAGCTGGCCTACTGTTGCTAATTGATTCACTTCGATAGCCGCAGCAAAACCCAAACCACGTGCGGCCAGAGTTTGTTCTACGTACAAACGCAGGCTCGACGGTGCCTGTAAAACAATCAACGGTGACAGTAATAACTCGGGTAATTTGATGCGTGACTGGGACGCCAATGGATGATCTTTAGATACCACACCCACCAGCTCGTCGTTAAACAATTTAATAAAGGTTAGGTCGTCGGATTTGCCAGGATTAAAACAAACACCCAACTCAGAGCGCCCCTCACGCACCTGATCAATCACCGATTCGTTCAAAACGTCGTGCAATAAAATGTTGATGTTCGGGAACTGGTCTCTAAATTCACGCAGTACCTTTGGCAGCACAGAAACCGCAAACGACGGCATTGTAGAGAGAATCAATCGCCCTTGCTTTAAGTTAAAAGCATTAACGACATCGCCCAAGGTTTGTTTCCAATCACCCAATAATCGTTGAGCCGCGGGATAAAACGCTTCGCCCTCAGGTGTTAGATGCACAGATCGCGTAGAGCGAAAGAACAGAGCGCCGCCGAGTGCCTCTTCAAGATTCTTTATCGAAATACTCAACGCCGGTTGCGATAAATGCAATCGCTCGCAGGCCTCGGCAAAACTGCGACTTTGCGCCAAAGCGACAAATGCCGAAAGCTGTTTAATGGTTACATTTAGCGACATAGCGCAATCCTGATTGTGGTGAGCGATCTCTTTAACTGAATAAAAAAGATACTATTATTTTATAAGTTAAATTAAATAATAAGATATTTAAATTTGATAAATGAATCAACTTACCTGATCATGGATTCAAGCCGAGTGACAAACCTCACCATGATCTCCCACACAATTTGAAGAACCATTCGGAGATTTACTTGCCTCAAAAGGTGTTGCCACCCAAGCTAATAAGAATAATTAACGTATAAATCCTAAAACTCATTTCAATTTGCAAAACTACTCCTAAGGAGCACTTATGTCAGGTTTTGATAAAGTGGTTTCCAGCTACGAAGAAGCAATGGCTGGTCTCACAGATGACATGACCATTATTGCCGGCGGCTTTGGCCTTTGTGGTATCCCAGAAGGCTGCATCAAACAAATAAAATCCATGGGCGTGAAAGGCCTAACCATCGTTTCTAACAACTGTGGTGTTGATGGCTTTGGTTTGGGAATACTTCTCGAAGATCGACAAATCAAAAAAATGATTGCCTCATACGTGGGTGAAAATGCCCTGTTTGAGAAACAACTGCTCTCTGGTGAATTAGAAGTTGAATTAACGCCACAAGGTACACTGGCCGAGAAAATGCGCTCCGGCGGCGCGGGTATTCCCGCCTTCTACACTGCGACCGGCTACGGCACACCCGTCGGCGACGGTAAAGAATCAAGAGTGTTCAACGGTAAACACTATATTTTAGAAGAATCTGTAGTGGGTGATTTCGCGATTGTAAAAGGCTGGAAAGCTGATCGCTTTGGTAACGTTATCTACCGCAAAACCGCACAAAACTTTAACCCATTGGCGGCAACCGCCGGTAAAATCACCGTCGTAGAAGTTGAAGAAATCGTTGAACCTGGCGAACTAGACCCAGCACAAATTCACACGCCGGGCATTTACGTTGATCGCCTCATTCAAGGCACCTTCGAAAAACGTATTGAACAACGCACCGTTCGCGCTAAATAAGGGGAAACGATCATGGCATTAACACGAGAGCAAATGGCACAACGCGTTGCTAAAGAACTCAAAGACGGCTACTACGTAAACCTTGGAATTGGCATCCCAACATTGGTAGCTAACTACATTCCAGAAGGTATGTCGGTGATGTTTCAATCCGAGAACGGTCTGCTGGGCATGGGACAGTTCCCCACCGAAGACGAAGTTGACGCAGATATGATCAACGCTGGCAAACAAACCGTCACGGCAATTCCCGGCGCTTCTATCTTTTCATCCTCAGACTCTTTCGACATGATTCGCGGCGGCCATGTAGACCTTACCGTTTTAGGCGCCTTTGAAGTTGATGTAAACGGCAACATCGCCTCCTGGATGATTCCGGGTAAGCTCGTCAAAGGTATGGGCGGCGCAATGGATCTTGTTGCCGGTGCCGACAACATCATTGTAACTATGACTCACGCCAGTAAGCACGGCGAATCTAAGTTATTACCACAATGTTCCCTACCCTTAACCGGTGCGGGCTGCATTAAGAAAGTATTAACCGATTTAGCGTATCTCGAAATTGCCGACGGCAAATTCCACTTAAAAGAACGCGCACCCGGCGTAAGTGTTGAAGAAATCATCGAAAAAACCGCAGGCGAACTAGTAGTGCCTGACGTTGTTCCAGAAATGACCTTTAGCGCTTAATACGCTTTTTAGAGCACATGCCTCTGCAATCAACAAGCATGTGCTCTTATCCCACCCGCACCACCGCTTCTCTCATCAACCTTCCTATAAAATTACTGGTTATCAGTTATTACCAGTGCGGCAATTTGTAGCGCTTCAAAAACAATTTAGTTATTCACACAGCAACAAAGACAACACCAACAAGCATTAAAAACCAACGCTAATATGCAAATAGTCGTCGAATTCTTACTGAGTTTTAAGAATGGTGAACAATAAATTTAACAGGGAAGTTAAATTTTAATCCTATCGATTGCATAAACACCAAATACATCCATCACAGATTCATCGAATTTTTTAAATGTTCCACTGCAAGCGCTAGATTATTCATCGATTCCAATAACCTTTTAAACTCCAGCGGTTAATCCTTCAGCTGTTAGTAAAGTGATCGAGCGTTTAAACAAAATTCCTATTTAGCTAATCGATAAGATAAGTAATATTACTTTTGTAGAGCTATTTATATTTCAGACATAAAACTGTCACCGGACTCTGATTAATCCAGAGTCTGGTGACACAAGGACGTGTCGCCAATTTCAAGAACGGTAAGTAATTGAAATTGTGAAGAAATTGGAAATCGCCTTTTCAATTTCTACTCTCTGATAAAATCATGAATGATTTAATCAGAGGTTCCTATATAAAAAAGCTACTGCCACAAAGGTACTACCTGTAAAGATTACACGTTAAAAACGACAAATAACTTTGAAAACCTAAAATTCAAAGTTCGTATTGATGACAAATTAAAATTAAGACTGGTGTTAGAGAACGGAATAAAGATAACGAAGAAAAAAGACAAAAAAAAGGGCGCTTAAATTAAGCGCCCAAGCAACACCTTAGGGAATGTGAGATAAAATCTCGCTAGGAAACATTGAAAATTAAATTCGGGTTAATTCACAACGTACTACTAAGACTTATGTACTTTTAGATAGTTCAGAAAAATTTTTTATTTTTTTCAGGACTTCATAAAAACTGTTTGAACTTACAGCTAAGGTAACTTTTTCACTGAGCTTCACAGTGAAAAATTGTGTACAAGCTCTGAATAAATTAGACCTAGCGCACAAAACCGATATTCGAATATCGCAATTAATCGAATATTGCTAATTCGATCTCCGCTTAGCTTCCGTTCATGACTTTCTGAGACAATCACCCAATCAATAAGTTTCTGATAACTGTTTTGAAGATCTAAAAACTATTTCATTCAATTAAGTTGTATGAATATTGAACCAGTCTTTAAAATCAGCAAAATACTGAAGACGAACTCCACACAAACTCGTTAATCTGCAAAACCTCTCGTATTGCGATTTGTTGCCGACAAAGACTACTGTCACTACCTATAACAAAAACGTGTCTAATATAAAGATTATTCAAGTTTATTGAAAAATAATCTTTGCAAACCATTAAGATTCATTTAATATGAATCTTAATGGTTTTAGCCTGAAAGATAATTCCGTCCGATTTCATGAGTTGTTTTTAAGGGAAAGATTAAGACCATAGATTCTTTTAATAACATATTGATTTGCAAATATTCCTCAGCAATATCCGCAAATTCATCTTTATGCACAAAACAGTTTTAAATTTAGGAAATAATCATGAGCGAGATTAGTGTATTTGAGAAGTTAGGTGGAGCAGCCGCAGTAGACGCCGCAGTAGATATTTTTTACCGAAAAGTATTAGCCGATGACCGCGTCAGTCATTTCTTCGACACCATCGATATGGAAGCCCAGCACGCAAAACAGAAATCCTTCATGACCATGGCTTTTGGCGGGCCAAATAGCTACACCGGCAAGGACATGCGAGAAGCTCATAAACATATGCATTTGACCGAAGAGCACTTTGGCGCAGTTGCTGAAGCATTAATTGCAACACTTCAAGAATTAAATGTACCGCAAGAAGATATTGATTCTGTTATTAGCGTTGTACTTACCACCAAAGACGACGTTCTAAACAAGTGATCTTTTATTTTAGGAAACTCTGATTAACCTAGAGTTTCCCTTAACACAAGGATGTGTCGCCAACTTCAAGAACGGTAGGTGATTAAAATTGTATTTTCAATGTCAATACAGTGATTGAATCATAGATGGGTTAATCAGAAGTACCTAAATTCAGACACACTTAAATAAGGTTAGTGAGAATATTCTTTTTTAATTTCATTAACCACTTTTACTGCACGTTTTCATCTCATCTAAATTTTAACAATCTAGACACAACTTCAAATTAGTGTAATTCTCGCTCACATTATTAGCAAAAATTAGCTAAATAAAAAAGAGATATATCGAGGTAAAAATGCAAGACAATACAACAACAAAAATTACTTATCTCGATAAAACTGTCGTTAGAAAAGCGCAAAACAGTGTTTTAGAAACCTTATTAAGTGAAGGAATAATAATTCCAAACAGTTGTAGAGCTGGAGTTTGTCAAAGCTGCCTAATGAAAGCTTCAGATGCGACCAAAGAATATTTACCCAAAGAATCTCAAAAAGGATTAAATCAAGCTGAAATTAAATTAGGTTATTTTTTAGCGTGCAGCTGTTATCCGGAGCACGATTTAAGTGTTGGCTTGCCAGTGCAAAATTTAGAAGCAAATCATCACGTAAAAATACAATCTATTCAAAATCTATCCGCTTCGGTCTATCAGTTATGTTTACCTGAGGTGATCAAATACAGCCCCGGACAATTTATAAATTTATCATTTAACACAAACCAAACAACTTACACACGCAGCTATTCAATTGCCAGTGTGCCTAATTTAGACTCAAATATTATCTTACACGTTAAAAAGCATGACCATGGCGTTTTTGGGCAATGGCTAGAATCAAACCAAGACCTTTCGAAAAATATCGAAGTAAGCGGCCCTTTTGGCCAGTGTTTTTACACATCTGATTTAGAAGAATTAACAACCGGCTTGTTGTTAGTCGGAATCAGTACCGGATTGGCGCCTTTATACGGCATTTTAAGAGATGCTCTACAACAAGGATACGATAAACCTATTCATCTAGTCTTTGGCGCTAAAACAGACGATGGACTTTATCTACTTGAACAACTGAAAGAATTGCCCGACGCAAATAAGAATGTACAGCTTCACTTTGTCACCCAGAAAAGTTTCACACAACAAAGTTCATCAAATACACCAGTGATAGACGTTTTAGGCAATGTAGATATTTATGATTATTGCGCAAACCTACCATTAGATTATTCAACACAGGCTGCGTTTATTTGTGGCGCACAAACGTTTGTGAATAAATTGAAAAAATCACTGTTTTTAAAAGGTATTGCGCTTCGCAACATAAAAAGTGATGCCTTTGTGGCTGCCACACAAATAAAGCAATAACATTAATAAAAATTAAGGCTTAATCAAAACAACATAAAACCTTGTCGAAATGTACTTAAGGAACCTCTGATTAACTCATCCATGATTTAATCAGAGGACAGAAATTGAAAATGCGATTTCCAATTTCTTC
>NZ_BAAGIE010000039.1:0-27885 GCF_054658275.1 Sessilibacter sp. MAH3
TTGTTGTTTCATGATCAAACCGTTTTATTTACAGACGAGATATTATGGCAGATCTCGGAGGTTAATCAGAGGTTCCTTAAGTTTGCTCCGCTCGAACAAGAATACTTTCTATGGGAATCTCTGATTAACTCATTCATGATTGAATCGAGTGGAGAAATTGAAAATGCGATTTCAAGTTTCTTGCCAATATTAATTGCTTACACTTCTTGAGGTTGGCTACACATTCTTTTTTCAATGGAAACTCTAGGTTAATCAGAATTTCCTGTATTCATTTATCTATTTTGGTGCTGTGATTGTTGCCATTGTGTGCCCAGGTTTTAGCTCGTAATTTTACATGTTTGATATTGAGTTCGAGCGTAAGGTGTAATCAGTGCTAATCGGTTTTGATGACAATAGCAATAAATTAAAGAGTGTTTTTTTAATCTGAATCTATTCCATTGATGCAGTGGGCTTTTAGCTATACGGATTGTCTATGATAAATTGCGAATTAAGAAATTAAGAAGGAAGTTTGTAGAAGTTAGACAAGCTTCGCGAGCCTATCGACGAAGCTTTTAACTGTCACGAAAGCGAAGGTTTGATATTGAAGAATTTTTGCGAAACTAAAAAGAAATTTATTAATCTTTTTTAGGCCTTATTGAACCTCTTGCATTTTCTGCCAGAGCTTCTTGGTAAGCGTCATCTCCAATTCTTTTTCGTCCATCTTCCGTTTCGAACTCTTGCGCTAGCATCTCAAACTGAAGCTCTGCCAAATCAATCTCATCGTTGTTAAAATCGTCATCTTTAGCGTTTGTCATATTGTTCACACAATTTCAGAAAATTAGGAAATTTTAACAAAATAAAGGAGCTTAATATCCACCTTTTGGTAATCTACTATGCCCTGGCCGGGTCCTAGGTCGTGGTGTTTTTTCGTAAGCATCGTATCGGTAATCAAAAAAAACATCGTCAAATTAGCCTTTTAAATACCTAATGATTTTATCGGTGTATTCACATTCTTTGGACGCTCTTTCTATGTTTGCTTGATTATACCGCAAGTTTTGCATCAGCTCTCTAAATAACGACGTACTAAACTACAATCAGAATGATACTTGCGCATAAAAAAAGTAAATAACATCAAGTTTGATGGTCATCTTGAGCCTGTCTGATGCTAAGGTTTTCAATCCCTAAGTGAGATCAGCGAGTGCATTGTATCTGGCCAAAAAACGAATAAAACGCCAATTAAGGCTTAAGCCGCAAAGTGGTTACTCCTATTCCAATTTATTCTAATTAAATAGTGGTGTTTGACGCCAAACCCCGCAATTAAAGCAGGCTTAATGAGGAGGCGCTGTAACAGAAATTTAATTATTCTTCATGAATACTTTGGCGTTTTTAGGAGTTTATATTGTGGATTTTGATTTGTTTTTAAAATTTAATAGAAAAAATGTACAAGACCGACAAGTTGATACACTTATTGGTATTAGCAAAGGGCTGGTTGCAGACGGAAAGTTAAATCAACAAGAAGTCGAATTTCTGCAAACATGGCTAACACAAAGTCAATCTCAAAACGAAAATCCAATAATTATAAATCTTCTTGATAAGGTGAATCAGATTCTTGAGGATGGAGTAGTTGATAAAGAGGAGAGCGATGAATTATTTAAAATATTAAAATCTTTTTCTGGAGAGAATGCAGTTGTTGGTGAGGTTGCAAAAACCACTAATTTACCTTTAAACATTCCAGAACCAAAAATTATTTTTAGAAATAATAATTTTCTATTTACGGGTACTTGTGCTTTTGGAACGAGAAAAATTTGCCAAGAAGAAATTGAGCGCCTGGGTGGGGTTAATGCAAACAGTGTTACTAAACAGTTAAATTACTTAATCCTTGGAACCTATGTAACAGACTCATGGGTGCATGAAACCTTTGGGCGAAAAATTGAAAAGGCCGTGGAATATCGAGATTCGGGTGTACCTCTTGTTATTGTTACTGAAGCACACTGGTTAAAAGAAGCAGGTCTTAGTTGAGTTTAAATATGTTGTGTTCAGTTAAGCGTATTTTAGAGTTTCCAGAATATGGATTAGGGAGAGTTTTTGCTTTACTTATTCAAGCATTAATTATTATTTCGTTAATCACGTTTTCTGTTGATACTTTGCCGGATCTTTCTGCGTCTACGAAGTCGATTTTACAGCGAATCGAACTGATGACAGTTATTATCTTCACAATAGAATATCTTTTAAGACTGATAACTGCTGAGCGAAAACTACGATTTGTTTTTAGTTTTTATGGTTTGATTGATCTACTTGCCATCGTGCCGTTTTACCTTCCCACAGGTTTAGATTTAAGAGCTGTTCGAATTTTTAGACTGTTTCGACTAATTCGTATACTAAAACTACTGCGTTACAACCAAGCCGTGAATCACTTTTCAGTTGCGTTAAAGTCCATCAAAGAAGAACTGATTTTATTTGGGATTGTTGCGGCAATAATGCTGTACCTGTCTGCGGTAGGCATTTATTACTTTGAGCATGAAGCACAACCGGAAGCCTTCCAGTCGGTATTTCATAGCCTGTGGTGGGCTGTAACCACGCTCACAACTGTGGGTTATGGCGATATGTATCCAATCACATTGGGCGGTAGAGTATTCACTTTTTTTGTATTAATGATTGGACTTGGACTAGTTGCAGTTCCTACGGGTTTGTTAGCTTCGGCGATGACTAGAGAAAGGCAATCTTAAAAACTGGTCTAAGATATTTTTTGAACGAGGAAAAAAATAGCGTTAAACATTATTTATATAAAATCATCATAAACAATTAGACACTCACTGCTAACCCAGACATTGGATTGAATAATGATGAAAAAACGTGATTACGATTACGCTCAGAAGGTTATCACTGTTGATCAATTGAAAAGCTGGCCAAGTGAATTTTTCGGGGAGGTGAACGACACTGCCAATGAGGTAGTAGCCGTTAATGAGAAAGAAAAAACGGCTTTTTATATGGTTCCGGTTGATTTGTTTGAAGACATGGTCGATCTGTGTGAATACGCTCAGAGAAGCACTTTAGTGATGAAATCTGAAGTGGTAAACATGCCGGGCGACGCTATGGATATGAACGCGCTCTCTGACAGAATTGCTAAGTCTTTAAAAAATATAACTGCAAATGACAAGGATGACTTTGAGGAATGGACCTAAAAAAGAAGTTAGTTATTAACACCAAAGACAAGTCTCTTTCAGATATTTATGAATACGAATCCGTAAAAAAATAAGATAACTAAACAACGCAATATTGATCATACGCATTTAGAAAAAACTTTTAAGAAGCTGATTCAATCACTTAAAAACGGAAAGGATTCTGAGTTGTGGTAAAAATATTTGTCCACTCTAAATTACGCAACGCTATGGATAAAGACAAATTAGCGTTTTTGGTTGAAAGCTTTAGAAACTATAAAGAAGGTAAAACGCTGCCCTCAATTTTTTGTACGCGATGCACCTTGCAATCACACACATAATCGACAATATGTTGAGCTTCAACACATTCATTTTCATGGAAGTGATTTTTCTTTAAAAATGATGCAGTTCAGCCGAACCCGTAAAGTTATGCTCGTATATTGCCCCGGCTTTTTTAACGCAAAACATTATCTTCTTGTCGCAATTATTAATCACTGGAACCACAATCAACCCGAAGTTATTGAAGATACAGACCCAGACAAAAATATAATGGACAAATTAGAAGAAATTGCAGAAGGGTTTAGACAGAAGTTTTGAGTGAGCCTATCGCTTGCTCAAAGATTTGTTGTGTAGTGAGCGTTGAATCTGGACTATTAAGACCTTCGTCAGTATATCGGAACTATACAACCGCACATCGGATGAGGTTTTGTCGCTTAAATTGCCATCAAAGAAGCACATTTAGAGTAAACAGGCTTGTAAATCAGAAGTTATGAACGTAAGTCATTGATTTAATTGGTGGAGCCTAGCGGGATCGAACCGCTGACCTCAACACTGCCAGTGTTGCGCTCTCCCAGCTGAGCTAAGGCCCCAAAAGAGGAATTCAAGAGTCGTATCTCGAACAGGCGCGCATTCTATCATTCGGTGCTCAGCTGTCAATGGTATTGGTGAAAGTTTTCGAGATATCAGAAGATTCAATACAGCTACGGCGGTATATCGTCGATGTTTGCCGAAAATCAGAGCAAATAATGCCCATGTTGGATGATTTCTAATTGATCCATCCTCAAGATGTGGTGTGCTGCAAAGTATTTGTTGCCTCATTTAAAAACAGCTTTGAATATATTGATCGAAAATACAAAATCATCGTAATAATTAATGTAAACGGTATTACGAACACTGAGAGCAGTTCGTAGAGTAAATGCTTGTACCAGTTTGAATAAAAATGCCTCAAATATTTATCAAAGTTTACATGTATAATTTCAAATTTTTTAAGCAGTGATTTGGCTTGTTTCTCTCTAAAATTCGTATGCTTCTCTTCTAAACTGGTTTTCGACTTTTTATTATCAATAGAATCTTCTGATGTTTTCTCTTGAAAATTATTTTGAGTGATGGCCGTAATTTGCTTATGCAGGTTATTTAAGTTGTTTAACTGCTTATCAGTGTAAGTGGTTGTAATGGTATGAGAAAAAAATGCAGCAATGTGTATTGAATAGGGTATTATTAGATGTATGTTAATGAATAATATGGAAAGCCAATAGGTTAATTTTTTAGAAAACGTAAAAAGAAAAGATTTCTTCCAATAGGATAATATAAAAAAAGACAAGAATATTATTAATAAGATGTTGAGAATAAATGTTGTTGAATCATGCGTTATTGCCAAGATAAGTTGTAAGACCGAAACCGCAATTAATAGATACTCTGCGTGATTTCTAGCCTGCGATGTTTGATCTGCGAGTGCAGTTATTTCTTTACCGATAGTAATTTGTGTATCAACTAAAAAGTTTATACCGAATTCGGCACTTTCTAAAGCTTTGTATAGGCCCTCGATTCCAGAGAGAAAGAATATTGTTTTGGTAATTCGCTCTTCTGAAGTAAACAAATAGGCGTTGTTTTCTCTAAATAATGTGTCATTTACTAGAGATTCAGAAATGGCTTCGGAGTCAAGAAAATTAAATGCAGCAATGAAAGATGTTAAAGCGATTATTATGCACATTTTAATCGTGATAAATTTTTTTATGTTGGTGAAATTTTTGATGAAGTTGATGGTGAGCTTATTGAGTGATTTCATGGTTTGTTATTCTCTAATGTGAGCAAAAAATATTATTTTTTAACATGCTCTTTTCATTAAAAGTGTCGTGATCCACAGAGTTTTGAATACCCTGAAGTTTAAAGCTTTGTGAGTTTTGCCAGAGTAGCCAGTCGTCCACATTCTGTGGCAGGGTGATCTCCTTTGCATAGTCAGATATCCATAAATAATATTCAGTAAAATCCGCGTTAAGATATTCATTCCAAAAATATCGATTTGTATAAATTATCGGTTTGCATTGAGTTTCTTTTTCTATTTTTTCCAGCCAAGCTTTTAGTCGTGTTTGAATTTCTGTTGAACTAACATCACCAGTGATTTCGATATCTACCACTGGTGGAAGCTTATGGTTTGTACCGGTTTTTTCTAAATAGAAGTTGGCTTGGTGAATAGGGTCAATGTCGGGTTCGAAAAAATGATAACTGCCAAACGGTATGTTCAATTGTTCAAGTTCAGATTTGTGCTGCTGATAAGTAGGGTCTATAAAATTATTTCCCTGGGTAGATTTTAAAAATACAAAATCTATTTTTTGTTCTATAACTTCGGTCCAATTAATTTCTCCTTGAAAATGAGAAACATCAATCCCGTTATTTAAAGCAGGTTCTTTTTGTATGGGTGCGGATTTATTTTTATAGTTAATTAAGTTTGATCTGGTTGTGTTGTCGTTGAAATACAATGTGTGCAAGTTGGGTCTTAAGATCGATATTATGCCAACAAAAATCACCATTGTTAAAATTTTCGTCTCGTTTTGAGATTTTGGCTTTTCGCTATTATTCGAATTATTCATTTTATTTAACTAATTACATGTTGAAATGAGCTGTAATTTTTATCGTCTTATTTTGGTGGTAATGTTTGGTCATTCTTTATTTAGGGTTTCTATTATGAAAATAATAAATAAGTCAGCTGAAAGTTCTCAGTTGTATGAAGTAGAGCGTTTTGTAAATAAAGTCGATGTGTTTTTTAGTTGTGTGCATGACCTATTTTTTGAGTTTAATAACTATTTTAAAGGTATAAAAATAGCATTTTTAAATCTTAAGCTTCTTCAGGGTAAGGAATTATGTTTAACCGAGACAGACTTAAACGAGGCCCTAACCATTGAGAATGCTAACTTGAAAAATATAGGTGTTACTTGTCAGAAGCGGGAGGGTAAAATCATTTTCTCGTCAGTGCCAAGTAAATTATTGTGTCAAGTAGATGCAAAACAGTTACAAATTCACACAGGTTCTCTTGAGTTGGCTGGTAACATTTTTGGTGAAGTAGAGGTAATGCTTATCAAAAATGATGCTTATCATGATTTGAGTTTGCCCATTTTTTTTCGAATTGCAACTGATAAATTTGCAAAATTGTCTATTACAGCTGGAATGAAAAATGCCCTAAATTTTTCTTGGTACGGACAAAGTCTGTCGATAAATGAGGTACTGGTACAATGTGAGCAGGCCTCGCTATTACATTCTCCAACAGCCATTGTTGGAGCTTCTGGTAGTGGTAAGGTATTGGCTGCTTATAGTGTTCACTGTTTTAAAGTAGGTGTTTACTCACCTTTTATCATTCTGGATTGCTCTAAGGTTGATCTTGGTATATTTCGAGAAACTCTTACTAGGTCTATTATTTTAGCAGTGGGTGGGAGTCTATATTTAAAAAAATTATCAGATTTAACTAAAGAGTCATTGAACTACTTAATCGATGTTGTAAGAGAAATGTTTCGGGCAGAGTCGGCTCGGCATGAAAACGTAAACATTATTCTGAGTATAAATTCACTGTTTTCATGTTTGGATGAGGAGGTGAAATCTCTAATTAATCATCTTATGTTCTACTGCTATCAAGTAAATATGCCGAGTTTGAATGAGCGGTGGCTGGATGTTCCTTATGTTATTAAAGCGTACAAAGAAAATAACCGTATAAATTCTGATTTTGCAATTGCCAATGAAGCTTGGTCGGTGTTATCGGACTACTCGTGGGATGGAAACTTCTCTCAATTTGAAGCATTTCTTGTAAAATGTGATTACTTACGTACATCTGGCAGTATTGATTTGGTCTTTTTATCGGAGCATTTTCCACAAATTACCGATTTTATTCGTAGTCTTAATCATAAGCATGCTTTAGAGGAGTCTGCTTTGGATATCTCCGAAGAAATCCCAGTCGTTAATTTAGTCTTACAGAAGCCTAAACAATTTCATCCAGCCTTGTTAAGGGCTTGCGAATATATTTCTAAAAACTACAACCTTTCTTTTAATATGATGGATTTGTCACAAAACTGTTTGGTGAGCTCGTCTCATCTTTCAGCAATTTTAAAAAAAGATTTAGGTTCTTCTTTTAAGCAATTGCTTAATGAGTATCGAATTTATATGGCGAAAAATCTAATTGAGGAAAATCCTAGTTGTCAAATAACTGTTGTCGCTCAAGACTGTGGCTATACGGATCTTAGTCATTTCGAAAAAACTTTTAAAAAACTGGTTGGAATTAGCCCGGGGTCTTATAGAAGTTTATTTCGAGAAACGCTTTCGACAGAAAAAGGTAATCAGTTCTATTAAGATATCACCAATAATTTCCTAGAAAAAAACCATTTATCCATAAGTTAGCCCACTAGAATTTTCGCATAATGTTTTATAGTTCATCTTGCTTATCAAATGATACAAGGCTAGGTAATCTATCAATCAACGGGAGAAAAATAGATGGCTTTTCCGACTTCAGTAAACGATCAAATTACAGATTCAGTCACACAGGCAAACGTAAAAGTTCTTGGTGATGCTCCGGCGTTATCTATGGGAAACCTATTTCAAGCCACTGCTCAAGCTCTAGGTAACGCGGCGCACAATGCGACAACCGCACAGCAACAAACCGCGGTTGCGGCGCAGGCTGCTACTACCATGGGTGTGGCAACTTTATATTCACTGGACACGGCGTCAGCTGGTAAGGCTACTCAAGAAATTCTTTCGTCCAAAGTAAAAGGGTTGGGCTAGCTCTATATAGGTAATTAATTATGGCTTTTCCTACATCTGTTAATAGCCAAATTACCGATGCAGTTACGCAAGAAAATCTCGTTGTTCTAGGTGATGCTCCGGCTGTTGCAATGGGTAATTTATATCAAGCTACCGCTCAAGCGTTAGCTAATGCTGCTCATAATGCAACGATCGCTCAGCAACAAACGAATATTACTGCACAAGCGGTAACTACCATGGGAGTAGCGCTGTTGTATTCGTTAGATACAGCTTCAACTGCGAAAGCAACACAAGCTATTCTTTCATAATTAATATCATTTGGAGATTTAAATCATGGCATATCCAACTTCTGTTAACAGCCAAATTACAGACTCAGTTTCGCAGGTAAATACTAAGGTTCTCGGGGATGCGCCGGCGATGGCATCTGGTAATTTGATGATGGCCACAAGTCAAGCGTTATCTAACGCCGCTCATAACGCAACAACAAATCAACAGAACGCGACCATTACTGCGCAAGCTGCGATGACGCAAGGTATTTCAACGTTGTATTCCGTCGATACAGCATCTAGCGGTGTTGCTACTCGCGAAATCTTTCAATAATTAATTTGGTGTTTAAATACTCCAATTAATTTCATATCTTTTAAATAAAGGAATAGGTTATGGCTTTTCCAACTTCGGTTAACAGTCAAATTACCGATTCGGTAACACAGGCTAATGTTAAGGTTCTGGGCGACGCTCCCGCAATAGCAATGGGAAATTTGTTTCAGGCAACGGCACAAGCGCTTGCTAACGCAGCTCATAATGCAACTACGGCACAACAGCAAACTAATGTTACAGCACAAGCGGCAACCACTATGGGCGTTGCTACGTTGTATTCCATTGACACTGCGTCTACGGGTAAGGCAACTAGCGCAATATTGGGCGCTTAGTGCATTCGCGCCAGATCTAATTGATTTGGCGCATTTTAAAAGGGCGTGATTATATGCTAATAAATAATTTAATTAACGTATCGTTATCTGCGCCAGCATCTTTGGGTTTAACATACTTGGCAATGTCGGAATCAATTTCTATTTTAATGGAAAATGCGGTCAGTGCCGAACGTGATTCGCAGATTGTTCAAAATGCCGCGGTAACACAGTGTTGTGCTTTAATGATATCCGCAGGCGCTGCTTTTGCCGCTCATTCAGGATAATACTGTTAACCAAAACCATCAACAAATACTGAGATAAATAATGGACAATTCTAGCTCTGTTAATGATCAAGTTACCGATGCAATTAGTCAATTAAATACACTCTTAATTTCTAGTTCTGCTCCACAATCATTGGCATTGTTAGATGTAGCTGGTGCTGAAAGTATGGGCATGGCGATGCATAATGCTGTTTCTAATCAGCATAATGCGCAAATTTCATCGGGTGCAGCAATTACATCGGTTTGCGCAAAAATGTTACAAATTCCTAGCGAGCCCTTTAAACCTAAAGCACCTGATTCTTCAGAGGATCGAGTTATTCCGCCTTTTTTACCTTTAGATAATGAGCCAACCAAATCAGCAACGGGTAATTTGGTTAATAAGGTAGAAACCCTGGTTAAAGACGCAGAAAGTATTAATCCAGATGATTTACACAAGGTAAATAGCTTGATTGCTGAGTTGCAAAATATTTTGAGTATGAATAATTCGAATAATACTGCATCTCAAAACTCAGAACAAAAAACAACAAATACTACCGACGATAATGCGAATGCTACGGTTCCAGAAGCCAATGTAGAGGCGCCTACCGAAAAAAAGTAACAAGTGATTGGGTGCGGTCTTTGTTTAGTCGTTTGGATGTCAGCTAAGCAAATACATTTGCAACGCGGTCTTTTTTCAATTTTAGATATTTTGTAAGTAATTTTACGTTTAATTGAGTTATTCACGATTGCTTGTTTGTCGAATGTATAACTGTTTATAGGTTTTTTTTCTGAATTTTTTGTATTTATTTTGTTGATTGGCGTTTGTTTTGGCTCGAACTTCTTATGAAGTTGTTCAGGGTAATTTTATTAATTTATGATGGAGTTAGTCTTATGGGTAATTTAAATCCACAAATTTTGAGTTCTGTTGAGGCAATGCAACAGGCAACTATGACATCTTCGGTAATAAAACAAAGTGGGGCCGGTAAAGCGTACCAGTCAATATCTCAATCCACGGCAATAGCGGTTCAAGATGCGGCAGATAACTTGCGTAATATCAGTAATATGGGCGCCGTTGCAATGGGTGTTGCGATGTCACAAATGCTAGCAACTGGAGATGTGAAAACCTTTTCGCCA
Source organism: Sessilibacter sp. MAH3 (assembly GCF_054658275.1). NCBI lineage: Bacteria > Pseudomonadati > Pseudomonadota > Gammaproteobacteria > Cellvibrionales > Cellvibrionaceae > Sessilibacter > Sessilibacter sp. MAH3. The sequence goes on from NZ_BAAGIE010000039.1 coordinate 10,459, forward strand.
ATTATAGAACAAGCTAATACGATGATTTCTAACAGTGCAGCTAATTTTACTGCGATTGGTCAAGGAGCGAGTGCGATATTAAAGGATTTTAGTGTAGGGGATTAATGTTCTTTCTTTAGAGTGATAATAATGACTATTTTGATTGCCGGTAACTCAATTAATTCGTTGCCTTCTTTGAGTTTACATGGTCAAAAACTTACGGAATACGATGGGTCGATTAAGTACTGGTTGACCAATAACATCTCCGGTTCTGAATATTATTCATTTGAATCAGAAAGTCAGATGTTTTCATTGCTGTTTTATAATTTGTTGTCTACGCCATTTTTTTACCAAAAAAAATACGATGTAATATTATCTGTTGATAAGTTTTACGACATTGATGAGGCAGCTTTAATTGCTCTTGAGCGTGAAGCCACTGCAACTAAAAGCGTTTCTTCCGATTCAGAGCAAGATGGTGCGGGTAAGCCTGAGCTAAAATCAAACAGCTTTGAATTGGATTACAATCTTATCACGCTCACACAACTGGATGAACTTTCTCATTGGTTGGAGAGTTATAATTTTAATAATCTTGAGTTTTTGAGTTATTTGTCGGTAGAGAATAAAGAGACATTAATTTTTTGGGTTGATTTCACAACCAATTTCTCTTGCTTGTCTGATGAAAAAATTATGAGTTGGCTACAAAAAAATAGTAGAAGTACGCAGCAGTTTTGCTACAACTTGCTTTCCATTCACTTTCTAAACGAAATATATTTAAAAACTCCTAATAATACGGATACTGAAAATAATAATTCTGAGACCTTGTTGAGCCTGAAGAAGTCTCTAGATAAAAACCTCATCAACTCTCTGTTTTCTATGCTTGCATCTCCAGCGGTGGTTTCTGCTCCTGACCAAACACAGTTGCAGCAAATACTGGTGACTTGGTTTCGTGATCAACAATGGATTGGGTTTGATACAATTTATGATGCAGCATTGGTAATGTTGAATAAAATAGGCGTTCATAAGTTACTCGATGATGATGCCGATCTGTACATAAAAGATCAAATGGGACAAATAAGAACGTTGTTGACGAATACCGATGCCGTTAAAGCGCTCAAAGCACAATTTGTTGATGCATGGGATTATTATTATCATTTTGATAATAAGGAGTTGGTTGTACGATATTTTAATCAAAGTTTGTTCGTTAAGTCTTGGCAGCAGATGTCAGCATTATAAAATTTACTGCTTATCCAGTTTTAGCTTTAATTAAAGCATACGTGTTATTCGCAATATTTTGTTTTTTGCAGTGTGGATTACTGATTTTTATAGATTAATTCTTAAATTATAATTTTAAGGTGATTGTTATGGCAGATGAAGACTCAAAGAAAATAGATTCACCTGATCTTTCGAATAAAGAACCTGTTGATAAGTCTGTCGCATCACAATTAAATTCTGAGCCCACCGGTGCAGACCAGCCAGTTTCTTTCTCTAAAGAGCAATTAATGCAGGAAATGTCGAGCTTAAGTATTCCAAATCAATATGATCAAATTTTAAAGCAAATTGAGCAAGGCATTCAAAACTCAGAAAAGGTTATGGCCGAAAACTTAATGAAGTCGGCTCAGCTAATGAATGATGCAAAGAATACTTTAAATGCTGCTAAGTTGGATAATTTTTCCGCCACACCTACTGGTGCCAACACAACACCGAATGAAACCATGCAATCAGCTTTTCAGTCTATTGCTAGCAGTCAACAGCAAATCACCGAAAGTCTTGTAAAAGCCAATGAGCATCTTAACCAGGTCGATTTAGCCAATTTAGCCCCCGATGGCAACCTTGTTGCAAATGCTCACTTAATGATGAATATTAATGAACATATACAAGATGCTGAAAATAATGTTAGTAATTCTGTTTATAATATGAATTCAGTAATAGATTCTCAGTTACAAGAACAACATCAAGAAATTTCAAAAAAACAACAGGTTTTACAGGGCATTTTGAATCAGACACAACCTCAAACCGAGGTAAATTCTAACACGGAGAGTCCTTCTGCTGAATCCGTAGATCCAAATGCTAGCAATACATAGTGTGAACGGGTTGTGAAAATACATCATTAAGACGAATAAAGTGAACAAGAAATTTCAATGATGTATGTACTTTCTTATTAAATCATAAAGTATTTAATCGAAGTTAATTAATCGGTAGTCACTTAATTAATGGATAGTTAATTAATCGGTAGCCACTTAATTAATGGATAGTTAATTAATAGATGATTAATTAATGAATAGTTACTTAGTCAATTCTTGCTTATTCGATTGTGCTTTAATCGGTTATTACTTGATGTTGTACTTGCAGGTTCTGAGAGTGTTTTTCTGGTACTGAATATAGCGCATATTTTTATCGGCATGTTTTCTTTTGCTATTTGTGTGTTGGTTTAAAGGGCGGTGCTTTGAAGTTGGTTTTCATCAGTAAATTAAACGGTACTTTAAACGGATTTTTAATGATTAATAATAACTAATCGCGGATTTATAGGGTGATTCAGATGATGCCCATTTCTTTTTCTGCTCCTGTTCCTAATGCCGATGAGCGTTATAAGGTAAAAATTGCGACCAAGCAACTTAAGAAACTGCTTGATAGAGTCAAAGTAAATACTCTATACAGAACTTTATCACCTTCTGATCGATCTCTATTAACGAAAGAAGGAAACGTTCAAGTATTAGTCGATAATTTGGTGTTTATAACGCAGCGAATCGGTTTGCACGATAAAATTGTAGTTGGTTTTAACGATTTAGCATTCGATAAGTCGCTGTACGCAAGCGAAGCGGTGCGCACCGGTTTTTTTTCGATGAATAAAAATTGTTGTGCTTATTGCGAGAAATATTTTGACGACGAACAGGACGCTGTTGTCGCTCATGTTAAGCCTGTAGCCTTATGCCCTGACACCGAGTTTTTTGCTAATGGACAATATGCCGATCAAGTATACGATTATGAGAATTTAATTTTATTGTGTAATCGTTGCGCGCATTTAAATAGGAAATATTTGTATAAGAACGTATCTAAATATTCTGTTGATGATAGCGGTGTTACCGATAATTTATTAATAAATCCATATCATGATAATCCACGTGATTATATTCGTTTTAATCCGTTGAATGGCCTTGCTTATGCGTGGGATGCCTATATTGATTTTTCTCAATCTCAGTTTGGTAAAGCCATTGATCCTGAATTGATGGATTTGGGTGTAATTCCTACGCCTTTGTATCCTGGATACGATTTCAATAATAATGTAAATCAACTAGATGATATTGATTATTTAAGGTGGGCTCTGGATAAAAACTTGAATAGCTATCGAGGCTATCGAACAATTAACGCTTTAGATTTAAATTGTCCATCACTGGTTGTGGCTCGGCTTATTTATGGGAATCATTTATGGTCGCTGATGGGTAGTTACGGCGCTGATCAAAATACATCTTATGAGAACTCAGATGATGTATTACTTGAGCACTACCAAAGTAAACTTGGTGTGATTCATCAGTTTCGCAGTTTTACAATCGATTTAATCAACCATGTTCAGGGTTTTGATGCGCAGAAATCGTCGCTTAATTTGAATCCCATAAGTTCAAGTACTGGCTCTGAAGATAGTACTTCGACAGTAATAAATACCGAGGTTGAGGAGAAATCATCAACTGCGTTTCCTATAAAAATACCTTATTTTGTTCATTCTTATCAGTTTGAAATTCCTTTTTGGTTACAATCTTTGTTGGTGTATATGGTTATCGAAACGGAGCTGGATATGAAAGGCAAAAGGCGTATCGTAAGCTTAACCGCCAGTGACTATTTGTACGGCGCGCAGGGTGATCATAAGTGCGTATTTTTGGCTATTGATTGGTCGGAAGATATTAATAATGTGATTAAGGTGCGCGACGATAAACATGTGTGGGAAACTTCGTTTAAGGAGCTGGCATTGTCGAGCACTTTAGAAATTTTACAGCTTTTTTCTGGGAATGAAGTTTGGGCCGAGGGCAATTATCTACCTCTGTTAAAGTCTCAATAGAGCCGAAAGCCCATTAATATTTCTGAATTTTTATTTAGGAACCTCTGATTAACTGATCCATGATTTAATCAGAGGACAGAAATTGAAAATACGATTTCCAATTTCTTCACAATTTCAATCACTTACCGTTCTTGAAATTGGCGACATATCCTTGTGTCGCGAGAAACTCTAGGTTAATCAGAGTTTCCTCTAGTTAATCAGAGTTTCCTTTATTTTTTTGTTGATGTAGCTATTGTAGATTGTTGTTAATGAAACTCTGATTAAATTCTAGGGAAGTTAATCGGGAGTTTCTTGATAGTTTCTGTAGCTGATTTTTATTGATCTGATTTCTTAATGAAGTACCGAACTTTTAATGAGTAACCTTCAAAAATTCGGTGCTTGCGAAGATTAATTAATTTTTTGGGTAATATCGTCTTGAGGTCTGGCGTCTTTTTCTTGACCGAATTCTTCTGTTTTATCTTCTTCTTGATAACCGTAGTTAAAGTTGGCTTGTAAGGTAAATTCCATTATGCCGACACTAATATTATCTTTACCGCCTTTATTATTGGCATCGGCAATAAGTCGATAACAACAATCGAGAGCGGGGCGGTGCGTTGAAAGCACCTCGTCGAGTTGGTTGTTGTCAAAGTATTCGGTGAGTCCGTCTGAGCACAAAACTATCAGTGAGTTTTGATTCAAATAATAACTGTTGAGCGTAGGCTTTATCTGATCACTAACACCCAGAGCACGGGTGATTTGATTACGAATGTTGCTTTGTCTGGCGTCTTCTTCAGAAATTTGACCTGAGTCGATCATTTCTTGAACGAGCGAGTGATCTTTGGTGAGTTGTATAAAGTGTTGGTCATCCCACAGATATGCTCTTGAATCACCCAGATGGGCGACAAAGCATTGGTTGCGCCATATCACCGCGAGTATCACGGTGGTACCCATTCCTTCGAGCTCTGGGGAGCGCTGCTTTTCTAAAAGAATCGCGCGATTTGCGTCTTTTAAACACTCCACAATGGTTGATTGCAGCATGGCTTCTTGTTGAATGGGAGTGCAGGAAAGAAATATGGGATTTTCAAGTTGCTCTAGACGATTACCGATGGCAGCGACGGCGAGTCTACTGGCCATGGCTCCGCCGCGATAACCACCCATACCGTCGCAAATGACTAGGTAAGCAAAGGGGGTTTGATTGGATTGATACCAGCGAATGTCGTCTTCATTGGCTTGGCGCACTCTTCCGACATCGGTTTTTCCATTAATTTTTATACCAATCGTGTTCGTATCCATGACATTTAACTTATGCAAGGCATTTGTTGTTGGCGCGTCTTTGCCAATATATGCCGAAAAATCAGACAGTCGCAGGGTTTCGACCAAATTAATGTTCGCGAATTTATCATAATCCTTATTCCTAGTCGCGAAAAATCCCCCCTTTTATATTCATTTTTTGACCAAGTTTAGAATTTTAACGATTATTTTTTGGGTTTCTTTAAAGTCATTTAAATCCAGAAAATTCTATTCTTAAATGAGATTGGAAGAATTATGAATATCTTTTCTTAACTTAATGCTTAAGCATTAGTTTGCTTAACCTATTTTACGCAATAATTGAGATAATTTTTCACGCGACGCACAATAGGAATTGAAAATATTAACTGCCATATGTTTTGCGCGGAATTTTATTTGTGCTCTTATTCATAAACTGGGCTGTAGTTTTATGTCGAAATTTCATAAAAAAGTTGGAACCGTTAGAAACAGTTATTCCAAGGACTGGTTTTTGTTTAAGGTTCGCGTTAAGTTTGCGTATTGTTTTTAGCGCTGTGAATTAAGGAAAGCGACAGTGAGCTATCTTGATGATGCTATACAGTCATACAATCAAACCCAGTCTGGTATTACGGCGACTGTATGTGCTAACCGTGGCTTTGATGGCCTGCTAGATTACGCAGATGTCGTCGATTTGACCGGAGCTAACTCGTTAGAGCAAGTAAAACTCGAACTTGTTAAGAGTATTGCCGAACTTGATCGTAAAATCAGCAATCTTATTGATCACATTCTTCATCATCCTAAATTTCAGCGCTTAGAAGCGGCTTGGTGTGGCTTGGAGCGGCTTACCCACGCCGCGACCAGCAGTAAAAAGGTCAAGATTAAGGTTTTAAATGCCAGTTGGCGTGACGTTTCTAAAGATATCGAGCGGGCGCCTGAGTTCGATCAGTCTTCTTTATTTGAGTTGGTGTATAACCGCGAGTTTGGTATTGCTGGTGGTGAGCCGATAGGCGTTCTTATTGGTGATTACGAAATCTGCCACAAACCCATACCAGGCCACCCTTACGATGATATCGATACACTAAAAGGTATTTCGCAAGTTGCAGCGGCGGCGTTTTGTCCCTTTATTTGTGGTGTTCGACCTGAGTTTTTTGGTATCGATGAATTCGAAGATCTAGGCATACACATCCCTTTTCAGGAGATTTTTGCCAATAAAGAGTATATTCGTTGGCAGTCTCTAAGAGATATGGACGACTCTCGATTCATCGGAATTACCCTTCCTCGGGTACTTATGCGAACGCCTCACTTGGCCCGAGAATTTCCGAAGTCGTCACTGGTTTACAACGAAACCGTCGCCGGTCCCGATGCTAAAAAGTACTTGTGGGGCAATGCAGCATTTGCCTTGGGTGTTATTTTAATTCGCGAATTTATTGATGTGGGTTGGTTTTCTCACATTCGCGGCGCGCCTCGCGACAGTTTGTCGGGTGGTCTTGTGATTGATTTCCCGAAAAAATACCAATCTACCGATTCAAACCCGCACGCGTCGCAAATTACTACGCCCATACTAATTACCGATACGCTGGAGCACGATCTCAGCGAGTTAGGTTTGATTCCATTAAGTCATTGTGTTCATACTGACTTTAATTGCTTTCACAGTGTGCCGTCTATTCAGCGGCCAAAGGTCTACGCTAAGAAATCGGCGACAGCTAATGCCAGAATCAGTGGTTTGCTTCAGCAAATGCTGTGTGCTTCGCGTTTTGCGCAGTACATTAAAATCATTATTCGCGACAAAATTGGTTCTTACAAAAGTGCAAAAGAGTGTGAGCGTTTTTTACAAGATTGGTTAAACCAATATGCCACAGGTCGCGAAGATTTACCTTGGGAATCACTGGCTCGATACCCGCTAAGACAGGCGCGCGTTCAGGTTTTTGAAGATCCGAGAACCCCTGGAAACTATCAAAGTATTATTCATTTAAAAACCCATTATACAGTTGATCATTTGGTGTCGGAATTAAGACTTACCACGACGCTGAATCTGGGCACTATGCGAGAAGCGCTATAATTGAATAATAAAATGAAAGGATGCTAAGTTTTGTCAGAAAAAAAATTGCTAACACCATTATTTGATCGCTTGATGGGCGACAGTGATGACCCTCAAAAAAACTATTTGCTGAATGCGCAAATGCGTGAGAGTGTCCGGCGTGATCTTGAGGACTTGTTGAATACACGCTACCGATGCTTGTCTCCGCCGGCTTCACACAAAGAATTACAAAAGTCACTTTTGAACTTTGGTTTGCCCGATATTTCTTCGGTTAATCTTATGTCGAAGAATAGCCGCAAAGAATTTTGTGCGAATATCGCCGAATGTATATTGACCTACGAAAAAAGAATCAAGTCCGTTAAGGTGACAACGGCGGATAAATTAGATCCGGAAGAGCCTAATATTCGCTTTCAAATAGAGGCAGAAATTCATTCTAGTCCAGCGCCAGAAATAATCATTTTTGATTCTTCTTTAAATCCAATTACTCAATTAGTTAACGTTGCTGAGGTCGGATAATGTCTGACAGTTTACTTTCTCATTATGAATCCGAACTTGCTTTTTTACAGCAAGCCGCTGCCGATTTTGCTCGCAAACATCCGGCTGCTGCGTCGCGCTTACAGTTAAATGAAGATACCGTAGAAGATCCTTTAGTAGAGCGTCTTTTATCGGGTGTTGCGTTTTTAAACGCGCGTATTCAGCAAAAATTGAGTGATGATTTTCCTGAATTGACGGATGCTATGTTGGATACCTTGTACCCACATTATCTAAGACCCATTCCGTCGTTTTGTATTGTTAATTTTGAACCTAATGAAAGCTTAGATAAAGCCGCATTTATTAAGCGTGGTCGTATTTTCGAAAGTGAAAAATTTAACGGTAATAGCTGCAAATTTACCAATTGTTATGACACAGATTTATACCCAATAAAACTGTCCTCTGCCGAATTAATGGCAAGACCTTTTATCGCCCCTGGCTCGAACTCGGTGAGTAACGCATCGGCGGTATTAAGGTTACGATTTAATCCGTTGTCAGAGAAATTAAATATCAGCGATTTAGGCATTAAATCGTTAAGAATGTATCTAAAAGGTCTGCCGCAGTTTTCTTATCCGCTGTACGATTTAATCTTGCAAAAAGCCGTAAAGGTAGTACTTGCTAGCGGCGATGATGATCCAAAGCCTCAATTTCTTGATCCAAAATTAATTCAGCAAGTTGGTTTTGATGAAAACCAAGGTCTTCTTGAATATCCAAATAATGTATCTTCGGCATATCGGTTGCTAACCGAGTTTTTCTGTTTTCCAGAAAAATTTGGCTTTATTGATTTGCACCAAATTGGTAAGCATATTGATGCGCGATACACTAACCAATTAGATGTTTATATTTATTTAAGTGAATCAAACTCTGAGCTGGAATATCAAGTTGATGCGCAATCGTTTTCGCTGCATTGTGCGCCGGCTGTAAATTTATTTAAGCACGAAGCCGATCCAATTGCGTTAACCGAAACCAAATACGAATACCAGGTCGTGCCAGATGCACGTTATAAAAATGGTTTTGAGGTTTACAGCATAGATGACGTGGTAGGATTAACCTCTGAAAATAAAAAAACGCACTATTTACCATTTTACGGTGTGCGACATTCTCGTTCACAAGGTGATGCTTTCTGGTTTAGTAAGCGAGAAAATTTATTAGAAGGTGAGCACTTAAATGAAGTCGCGTCAGAAGTGCAGCTTTCTTTGGTTGATTTAGATTATCAAAACATTAAAAATAGTGAGCAAACATTAAAAATTTCGCTGACATGCACCAATCGAAATTTACCTAGAAAGTTACCAACGGGTAATAATCAGCCGTATTTAATGGACAGCGAAGGCGGGCTTCCGGTCAGTCGAATTTCTTGCACAGTACCTCCCACATCGACCTTGCGATCGCCGCAAAAAGAGCGCTCGTATTGGCGAATTATTTCGCATCTTAATTTAAATCATCTTTCACTAGGTGGTGCCAATCAGCCAGCTTCACACACCTTGTTTGGAAAGGCTTCTGGTCCGGGTCTTGATGAGCCGCCGCTGCGTGAAATTATGCGCCTTTATGATTTTAAAGACTCTGCTAGCACGCGAAAAATGATCGAATCATTGTTGGATGTAAAAACCAAAGGTATTACCGCTCCGATTCAGGTGCAGGGCATGATCGTAATGTCGCGTGGTACCGAGGTTGAGTTGGTTTTTGATCCCATTTTATTATCTGGCACCAGTGCATTAATGTTTGCCAGTGTTTTAGAACGTTTTTGTGGACTTTACTGCTCTATTAATTCTTTCACGCGTGTTGTTGTGCGAATGAGCGGCCATGATGATATTTATAAACAATGGCCGCCGCGGGCTGGAGATCGAGTATTACTATGATTAATCCGCGCTTAGAAAAAGAACCTTATTTGTTTGAGTTTTTTCAAGCGGTACGCCTATTAGAAAAAAGCGCCACGCAGAAACTTGAAACAACGGCATCGGAAACTGCACCTGGATCTAAAGCTAAGTACGATGATGAAGTTGTATTTTTTAAAAATAATCCAAAACTGACCTTTAATGCCAGTGATATTCAAAATTTAAAAATTGTTAAAGACAGTCATTCACCAAAAAATCAACAGTATTGGGAAATGACCGTTTCGGTATTGGGTTTGTTGGGTAGTCAAGGTGTAATGCCGCGATATTTTTCTGAGCGAGTTTTACTTGAACTTCGTAAGAAAAATACGGATTTGGTCGATTTTGTGAATTTTATCGAGCATCGATCCATTTCGTTGTTTTATCAGGCATGGCGGAAATATCGTTTACCATTAAATTACGAAAAAGCTTTGGCTAGCCGTTCTTCACGACGCGCGCAATGGGATTTGTTTACCCATAGTTTTTTGGCGTTAATGGGAATCGGCACCGAAGGTTTGATGTACAAACAAGCTTTTTCTGACGAAACTCTTGTTGGTTGTGCCAGTTTTTTAGCAAGGCCGACGATTAGCGCTGAAGCGATTGTGAAAATTGTTAAACATCAGTTTGGGTTTGATGCTGAAGTTAAACAATTTGTATGTCAATGGGAAGAATTACCCAAGGATTTATTAACGCGCTTACCTGGTCCAGATGCGCCTAATGGGCAGAATAACGTATTGGGCCAAAATGCGATGTTGGGACAATACGGCTACAACACGCAAGGCAAATTTATTGTAGTTATTGATGGTGATAAAAATCCAAATTATGAGCAGCTGGCTCCGGGCTCAAGAGTTTTAAGTGAGCTACAATCAATGATGAAATTTGTGTGTGGTGATGAATTTGAGTTTGCCATTGAAATTGCTTTGCCGAGCAATGCTCATTTTGAAACCCAGCTTAGTTTAGACACAGAGCCTTTGTTGGGTTGGAATACTCGCTTACGATCTCAGGATTTTGTTGTCAATGAGCGAGAAAGTATTGTCTTATCTCAAGATATTTATCCAATGGTAGAAAGCTTAGAGCTTGTAGACTAGATCTTATTATTTTTATTTGACCCTCGGGAAAAGAACAATGATTAACGTTAATTTAAAATCACTCGTTGATAAAATGTCACAAGGGTTACGTGAGTCCTTAGAGGGCGCAGCCGGCCTTTGTATTAATTTAACGCAATATAATATTGAAGTTGAACACTGGTTAATTAAGATTTTAGAAATGGGAGATTCAGATCTCGCGTTTTTACTGGAAAAATATGACATTAATCCCTCTACCTTTGCTAAACAATTAATGTCATCAATTGAGAAATTTAAGAGCGGAAATAGTCGCCCGGCTGCGCTTTCACCTAATTTAGTTGATTGCTGTAAAAACGCTTGGATGTTGGCGTCGGTTGAGTTTGGTCAGCCTGTAATGACATCTTCTCATATTTTGGCGGCATTATTTTTAGATGAAATTTCTCGCCAACAAATATTAAACAGCTGCCCAGTTTTAAAAGAAATTGCTCCTGAATCTTTACGTGAAACGGCCAGAGTTGTTGTTGGTATGACCGGTGAATCTGCAAGAGCAATTCCGGCGAGCCAATCAAATAACGGCGAACCAATAAAGATTTCTAAAACGCCATCACTGGATAAATACACCATTAATCTTACCGAGAAGGCAGAAAAAGGTGAAATTGACGCTGTTTTGGGTCGAGACGAGGAAATTCGTCAATGTATCGATATTCTTACTCGTCGTCGCCAAAATAACCCGATTCTTACCGGTGAAGCTGGCGTTGGTAAGACAGCGGTTGTAGAAGGTTTTGCTTTGCGTATTGCGAATAAAGACGTACCAAGTGCATTGCAAGGCGTTGTGGTAAGAACACTTGATTTAGGTTTATTGCAAGCTGGTGCTAGCGTTAAGGGTGAATTTGAAAACCGATTAAAATCGGTAATTGAAGAAGTTAAGGGCTCGGTTGTGCCCATTATTATGTTTATCGACGAGGCACATACATTAATTGGTGCCGGTGGTAAAGAGGGGCAGGGTGATGCTGCTAATCTATTAAAGCCTGCTCTTGCCCGCGGCGAGTTGCGAACCATTGCGGCAACCACTTGGGCGGAATATAAAAAGTATTTCGAGCGTGACCCAGCTTTAACGCGACGCTTTCAGGTTGTTAAGGTTGAAGAACCTAATATTGATACCGCTATCGACATGATGCGTGGTATTTCTGATGCCCTAGCTTCTCATCACAAGGTGCGTATTTTAAACGAAGCCATTGTCGCATCTGTTAAGTTATCCCAACGCTATATTACCGGTCGTCAACTTCCCGATAAATCGGTCAGCCTTTTAGATACCGCTTGTGCACGTGTTGCGCTGAGCCAATCTTCGACACCTTCTGTTATTGAACAAGCAACTCGCAGAATCGAGTCGGCACAGCGTGCGATTACAGCGCTAGAAAAAGAGCAGTTTGAGACTCAGCAACACACAGACACCTTGCACACACTGCAATTGGAAATCGAAAAAGACCAGGTGCTTTTGAATGATTTGCAAGCTCAGCGAGAAAAAGAAAATCAGATTATTACTGAAATTAACGAAACTCGTGCAGCCATCGAAAAATGTCAGAGCAATGATGCGGACGTGAGCGACGCGAATGCTGAAGCAGTGGAAAGTGCAGAGGCCACAGAGAGTGATGCGGAAAATGCACAACCACAATTAGGTTTAGACGAGCTTTTAGCTAAGCTTACGAGTTTACAAGCCGACTTAAAAACTACTCAAGGTAAGGCACCGCTGGTTCATCCTTGCGTTGATGAGCAATCCATTGCAGAAGTGATTGCCAACTGGACCGGTATTCCTGTTGGCAAGATGGTTTCAGATGAAATCTCAGCGATTCAACATCTTTCTGAAAAACTTCAAGAGCGTGTTATTGGTCAGCCTCATGCCTTAGATGCAATTGCTCAGGCCATTAAAACGTCGCGGGCTGGATTAACCGATCCCCGAAAACCGGTCGGTGTGTTTTTGTTGTGCGGTACCAGTGGTGTTGGTAAAACCGAAACGGCTTTAGCGTTGGCTGATCAGCTCTACGGCGGCGAGCAAAATATCACCGTTATTAATATGTCCGAATTCAAAGAAGAGCATAAAGTATCAATGTTACTTGGCTCTCCTCCGGGCTATGTTGGGTACGGTGAAGGCGGGGTGTTAACCGAAGCCGCGCGTAGAAAACCCTATTCCGTTATTTTGTTGGATGAAATGGAAAAAGCTCATCCCGGTGTGCAAGATATTTTCTATAACTTGTTCGATAAGGGCACAATTAAAGACGGCGAAGGCCGTGACATCGATTTTAAAAATACTGTAATTATCATGACTTCTAACGCGGGTGAAGACGCTATTCGTGCAATCATGCAGCAGGTTGAAGAAAAGCCAGACCCCGATGTTTTGCTTGATAATATCCGTCCGTATTTGTTGCAGAGTTTTAAGCCGGCGTTTTTAGGACGAGCAAATGTCATCGCTTATTATCCATTAGATGACGATAATTTAATGAAAATCGCTGAGATTAATCTCAATAAAATTCGCAAACGCGTACAAAATCACTATGGCGCGAAACTGGATTACCACGAAGATGTGTTGCTGCACATTGTCGCTCGTTGTCAGGAGTCGGATATTGGTGCTCGTAACATTGAAAATATTTTGAATAAAACGTTATTGCCGGAAATGGCTGCGCTTTGTTTGGATCGTATGGCAAATGAGTTAGAGATAAACCATATTCAAATTAACGTCGATGACGAGGGTGATTTTCAATACGAGATTATTTAATTGATTTCATCAATAAAGAGGAACCAGTTTGGCTCCTCTTTATTGATGCTAAATTGTCAATTTTTTATCACAGCTTTCTTGTCTCTAGTTATGTCCGTGTATGTATAGACTTTCACGTACATAATTTTCAATTCCGTGTTTTTATATCCAAAGCCCTTAAATTCTTGATTTGTCGGGATTTTGCACATCTATTTTCCAGATTGAAGGTTCATTTTTTTTGGAAAAATAAACATTATTTGATCTATGTTCTTGAAAACCAATCTCAAATAAAAATTAAATGCAAAATGAGAATGGTTAGTATTATAATGCGCAAAAACACGAACATGGGAGATATGTGAGCAATGAAAAGAACTTTATTAAGTTTGCTTGTGGGAACAATTCCGGCTGTGGCGTTTGCTCAGCAACAACCAACCGTTGAAGAGTTGTGGAAAATAATTCAGCAGCAACAAGAGCAAATTAATGAGTTAAAAAATCAGGTAAACACTGCAAAAGTTAAAGTGGAAGAAATTGATGTAAAAGTCGAAGCAACTGCTGATGCAATAGAAAACAGCGTTGTAAGTGCTGGTGCATCAAATTCATTAGCAGCGTGGGCTGAAAAAACCACTTTGGGTGGTTATACAGAACATCACTTTAACGATTTTGAAGATTCTGATAACGAAATCGACGCTCACCGTTATGTTTTGTATGTAGCACATCAATTTAGCGATACCTTGCGTTTCTTCTCTGAGTTTGAACTTGAACACGGTGTTGCCGCCGATGGCGAGCCTGGCGAAGTTGAGCTAGAACAAGCATACGTACAGTGGGATTTTCTTGAGAACCACAGCGTTCAATTTGGTCAATTCTTGATTCCTGTTGGTATCATCAACGAAACACACGAACCAGATACTTTTTACGGTACCGAACGCAACCGTGTAGAGTCAGAAGTTATTCCTGCAACTTGGTGGGAAACGGGTGTTATGTTTACCGGTGAATTGTCGCCAGGTTTAACCTACAACGCGGCAGTTCATAGCGGTTTAGAGGTTCCGGTTGAAGGCGGTAATGCATTTCGAATTCGCAGTGGTCGCCAAAAAAGTGCTGAAGCAACCGCTGAAGATTTCGCGTTTACTGGTCGCTTAAAGTACACCGGAATTCGTGGCTTAGAACTGGCTACCACCTTCCAATACCAGCAAGAAATTACCCAAGGCTTGGCTTCGGATGACGCGAGTGCATTCTTAACCGAAGCTCATATTGCGTATCAATCTTCTGGATTTGGATTTAAAGCGTTGTGGGCCGAATGGGATATCGATGGCGATGACTTTGAAGACGCCAATGCGGATTCTTTGGGCGGTTGGTACATTGAGCCATCGTACAAGTTGACCGAGAAACTTGGTTTCTTTGCTCGATACAGCGAGTGGGATCGTGGCAACCGAGTTAATAGCGACTTTGAAGCGTACGATTACGGTATTAATTACTGGATACATCCGCAAGTTGTGTTGAAAGCGGACTATACCGACACAGTTGGTGAAGGTGATGAAGCCGATGCCTTTAACTTGGGTGTAGGTTGGTCATTCTAATAATCATCTGTTGATGAGAATGCGTGTAATTTAGTATTATCGAGAAAAGGCGCCTTGCGCCTTTTTTCATGCAAAGTTTTTGGCTGAGTTTTTATGCAAATACGTTTGATTTTATTGAATATTTTTGTCGTTATAGCCCTATCTATCGGCTCGACAAGTGTATTTGCACAAAAAGGAAGTTTTTTATCCATCGAAGAGTTTCATGAGCTTGCTTTTCCGGGCCAGCCTATCGAATGGCAGACTTTGTGGGTTAACCAAGAGATGCGCGCCGATATCGAAGCGATAATTGACCGTAAACTCTCCAGTCTTCGGCTCAGATATTGGGGCGATGGAGAGCGTACTGCTTGGATTTTGGAAGAAATTGGTAAAGAGCTGCCAATTACAGTGGGCGTGATTGTAAACGCGGGCAAAATCGAGCAAGTTCAAATTATGGAATACCGCGAAAGTAGAGGCGGAGAAATTCGCTATCCATTTTTTACTTCGCAATTTATAAATGCTCAATTATCTTCTGAAAAAGGAAATTGGCGCCTTAATCAAAATATTGATGGCATTACCGGGGCGACATTATCGGTTCGAGCATTGAAAAAAATTACCGCAATGGCTTTATACTGTCATCAACAAACTGAGTTCTCTCAGCTAGCAAGTGAATAGCTCTCTTCCTAAGACCGTATCGGTTCGTTCCCGTAAAAAGATGAATGTCAAAAGAGTGATTTGGCGTTGGCATCGCCGCGTTGGGTTGGTTGTGTCTGTTGTTGTTCTCAATCTTTGCCTTACCGGTGTGCTCCTAAACCATACGGAATTCTTTAAATTACAAGATATTCCCGTGCGCAGTAGTATTATTCTTAGTCTGTATGGAATCCAACCTCCCGCTGTTATTGCTCAATCCACAGATGTTGGATGGGTTGGTCAGCTCGACGCTAAAATGTTGTATATAGGCGATCACTCGCTAGGTGTATGCGATGGCGTATTTAAGGGCGCTGTAACTTTACACGCGTACGGCAGCTTGCTTATCGCTTGCGAATCCGAATTGTTGATCGTCAGTTCTGATTTCAGCATTCAAGAGAGAATAGGCAGTATTTTTCAGCTGCCGACCCCTGTTGAGCAACTAGGAGTCTGCGGCGAAGACGTGTGTTTTATTTCTAATGATCAAGTTTACTTGGCAGATTTGGAAAAACTACAGTGGTCGAACATAGACCGACAGCTGTTTTCTGAAATTAGGGTTTCTGATGAAATCCCAACGTATCAACGAGAAATTTGGCTTACCAATTATCAAGGTTCGGCGATCAATTGGGAAAGGTTCTTTTTGGATATACATTCGGGCAGAATATTCGGCTCGCTTGGCGTTCTGATAGTGGATTTATCTGCCATACTTTTAATTGTTTTAGTCGTTTCTGGCGTTTGGCTCTGGAGTAAGAATTCGGCGTCAAAAAAATAATACTCAGTATCTTAATGAACTTCCGGTTTGCGAATTACCTACTTTTTTGGGGTCGCGATTGGGTAATAATTTGTTATAGTGTTCAACAATTGGCGATGTATAGACTGTGCCTTATGCGGTTGTTCAAAAGTGTCTTCTCATCGCTCATTTAACGTGTGTTAATAACTAAACATTGGAATTAAGTATATGGGTAAGCCTGCTTCTAGAATTACCGACATGCATGTTTGTCCGAAAACAAATCCTGGCCCAGTGCCACATGTTGGTGGTCCCATTGTTACTCCAGGTGGCCCGACCGTTATTATTGGTGGTTTACCATCGGCAACCGTTGGTAGTGTATGTGTCTGTATTGGACCACCAGACAGTGTTTCTAAGGGCAGTAGTACGGTCATGATCTGCGGAAAACCTGCTGCTCGAATGGGCGATAGTACTGCTCACGGTGGTAAAATTGTTGTTGGTTTCCCTACGGTCTTAATTGGCGGGTGATTCTTTTTAATGAATCACCTATGGCCGATGAGCGAAAGTCATCGATCGTATCTTCTAAATTTGCAGAGCTTGTACGTTTTGGGGTTATTTTGAGTGTGTAAACCCCATAGCGTGGCTATGAATTCTAAACTTATCACCTGAATATATTCATTAGTATCTTTGAAGTAGCCTATAAAGGAACCTCTGATTAACCTAAAGATATTTAGATTGTTATTTAAGAATACCGTTTATCAATGAATAATCTAATATAAAAATAAAATCTTTTAGAAATTTCTTTGGTATTCCCTTCCTCAGCATCGATTACAGCGCTAATAAATAGCGTTTCGCGACCACAACATTTATCAATGCACACTTAGTCATTATGGCATCTGCATTTTTCTTCAAACTTTTATAACGCACTTTCTGATAACCAA